>JBATKL010000085.1:0-2773 GCA_049669385.1 Candidatus Electrothrix sp.
ATGAGGGGCACGATCAGCGCCGAAATGAGGAAGCAGCAGGCCAGGATCTGGACCAGGAGCACGCGGACCCGCATCTTTGGCTCGATCCACGTAATGTAGAAAAACTCGCCTCGGCCATGACAGAGGCTTTGGCAACAGCAGATCCAAACCACGCTGCTGCCTATCAACTGAATCTTCAAGCCCTCAAAGAACGGTTGACCCGGCTCCACCAGGAATTGGGGCAACAGCTTGCCCCATTCCGAGGCGCAACCTTTTTTGTTTTTCATCCTGCATTCGGTTATTTTGCCCATGCCTACGACCTACATCAAGAGGCGGTGGAAATCGAAGGAAAGGCTCCTTCGCCGAAGCAGCTCTACGCCCTGGTTAAAAAGGCAAAGGCGGACAAGGTCAAAATTCTCTTTGTCCAACCCCAGTTTGACCGAAAAAATGCTCAGACCGTGGCCCAGGCTATCAAGGGTAAACTTGCAGAGCTGGATCCTTTGGCAGAAGATATCGAACAGAACCTCAGGCAAATGGCTATGGCCATCCAAACTGCGCTCACGCCCCCGCTCGCGCCCTGATAGGGCCAAAGAGATATTCCCTATGAAAGATGCTGCTGTCCAGATCAGAGACCTCAGTTATTCGTATGATGATATTTCGGTACTGACCGATGTTCATCTGGATATTTTCCCTGGGGATTCCGCTTCTATTATCGGACCCAACGGTGGCGGCAAGACCACGCTGATTAAGGTCATCCTCGGCTTGGTGAGCCCAGACCGGGGGACGATCTTGATCTATGGCAACCAGCCAGCACAGGAACGCACCCGGATAAGTTATGTTCCTCAGCATGCCCGCTATGACCCCAACTTTCCTATCTCTGTTCTGGAGGTGGTGTGCATGGGAAGAATCGGCAACTCTCTCAGCGGTCGTTATACTCGCCACGACAAGGACATTGCCCTAGAGGCCCTCCATGCTGTCAATCTGGCGCACCTGACCAAACGCTCTTTTTCCGCTCTCTCTGGAGGGCAACGACAACGGGTGCTCATTGCCCGCGCCTTGGCCGCGGAAGGCGATATCCTCATCCTTGATGAGCCAACCGCCAGCCTGGATAGCCAATCAGAGGAACAGCTTTTTACGCTGCTGGCTGAACTCAACAAAAATATGATCATTCTCATGGTGACCCATGAAATAGGCGTCTCCCCCAGTTTTTTTCAGCGGGTGATTTGCGTTAACAATCAGGTCCATGTCCACCCGACCAGCGAACTGACCGGTGAGCTGCTCCGTGACATGTACGGAGGTGATTTACGTATGATCCGCCATGACCATCGTTGCGGTACCGGAGGACATGAGCATGCCTGAACTATGGACGGCACTTTTTGACCCTGACTTGCCCTTTCTCCGTTACGCCTTAATTACCGGGCTACTGGCTTCTATCTCCTTCGGCATTATTGGCACCTTTGTTGTTGTGCGACGGATCTCCTATATTGCCGGAGCCATTTCCCATTGTGTTCTGGCAGGCATCGGAGGAGGCTTGTACCTCCAAAACGTAGTCGGCATCCCCTGGATCACCCCTGTCCGAGGGGCTATTGTCGTCTCTCTGCTGGCCGCAGTGATCCTGGCACAGGTCAGCAAAAATGCTGGGCAACGGGAGGATTCGGTTATCGGGGCTCTCTGGGCAGGTGGTATGTCCATCGGATTTCTTTTCATAGCCATAACTCCTGGCTATTTTGATCCGATGTCTTATCTCTTTGGCAATATCCTGCTCATCAGTAAAGAAGACATTTACTTTGTTATGGCGCTTGATCTTGTTATTCTGACTGTGGTCGGTATTTTTTATAATAAACTGGTCTCTCTCTGCTTTGACGAAGAATATACGCAACTCCGAGGGGTGCATACCCGCTGGCTCTATTTATTGCTTCTCTGTCTGACCGCGTTGACCATTGTCCTGCTTGTTCGTATTGTCGGAATTATTATGGTGATCGCTCTACTCACCCTGCCCGCAGCCATTGCCGGAAACATAGCCTCGGGCATCCGCCAGATGATGGTTCTTGCCAGCGTTTTCTCGGCCCTGTTCATCGTCAGCGGTCTTGGGGTCAGCTTTTCTTTTGATCTGCCCAGTGGTTCGGTTATTATTCTTATTGCCACGGCCTGCTATCTGCTCAGTCTCGGACTCGGAGGAAAGCGTCTGAGAAAACAGGAAAAAACAGGTCCTTCAGCCAAATGACACCAAGAAAAAACTTGAGTATTTAAAAGAATTCCTATACTATCCCAAGAAGAAGAAGAAGAGACAAACGGGAAACAGAATTATATTATACATATAATATTCAGGAAGCGGGGGTGTTATGAAGAAACCAGGATTCTTATTGATCATTGTATTATCTTTTGCCGCTCTGGTACTGAGCGGGTGCTATTATGCGCCCCCAACATCTCGGACTGTAGATACCTACTCGACCTCGACAGATACCGTCCGAACCTCCACCTATTACGAAGGGGCGCATCCTTACTATTCTTATTAAGACAGTATAAAACGCTTTATCATTTCAGGAGATGAAGAACTCATGAAAATTACAACATTATTTTTAACACCTGTACTTGCCGCCGGTTTATTGAGCGCATGCGGATATCCCGGCGGGCCGGTCTCACGGTCGGTCAATACGTATACCTCAACAACCCAAAGTGTTTCCACATCAACCCACACCGGGAGCGGAGGCCATTCGGTACGACGTACCCAACGTACCTACAGGCCAACTGTTCACTCCTCTTCACCGGTTGTTCGTAGAATCTACTCCTCCCC
>JBATKL010000086.1:0-4077 GCA_049669385.1 Candidatus Electrothrix sp.
TAACCACCCGAGAAACCTCTACAGTTTCTCGAAGGATAGCCTTCACAACATGATATCCCTCGATTTCCTCTTCAGTGGTTACTATACCGTTATCTTCTTCCTGCTCCGCCTGTTCTTCCTGATGCTGCTGTTTTGCCTCTTTTTCAGAGACATCGTTTACTGATAAGGCTGATTTTATGCGCTCATTAATTTTCTCATTAATGAATTGTTTTCTCGCCTCTTTTACTATCTCAGTAAACTGCTCAATAACCGACTTTGTTAAACGCCCATCAAAAATTTGAGACGCGAAAAATCTTACAAAGGTTTCAGACGGAGTAGCTAACTCTTTTTCTAAAATCTTCTTTATAGCACTCGTGTATTTCAACGTACTTGCGGTGGTAAGGATATCCTCAAGGGAAAAAGCGGCTTTGGTAAACTTTTTTAATTCAGCAACTTGATGGTCTTGAAATGCAAGCAGATCAAAGGTAAAAAATGGTTTTGAATCCATCTTATTTGGCTCATCGATATCCGAATAAAACTCATAAACTATACCGTTCGTCAAAATAGCAAAACGAGATTCAGTTGCTGAAAAATAGCGATATAACTGCGAAGCATGATCTTGATGGAGGTCTCCGCCACACCATTTACACTCAATTAATATAATGATGTCATCATCTTTCTTTATCGCGTAATCAACTTTTTCACCTTTTTTCGTGCCAATGTCCGCAGTAAATTCTGGTATCACCTCCATCGGATTAAAGATATCGTAACCCAGTGCGCTAATGAAGGGCATTATAAATGCATTCTTGGTTGCTTCCTCTGTTTGAATGTGCTCAAGCTGTTTCGGAATTCGTACGGCTAACTCTTTTATTTTATCAATCAAATCCATTTTATCCTCCGATATTTTCCAATAGCATAGACGCTATTCTCAACAGACTCATCTCTCTCTCAACCCTCGATCATAGTTATCTCTTCTTCAGTCCCTCCACAACCGCAAAATTAAGCTCGGTAAACCCCACGATCAGTATATAGAAGAAGCTATGTTAAGATAAAAACAGTTCTTTTTCAATACGAATTCAGGTAAGGTACATCGGGTAAAAGGAGAGGTCACCAGCTCTGAAACCTGGAGAATGGATGTGGTAAGAAAAGGATGGATGTCGGGAGACCTTTACCCGGCCTGGAATAACAACAAAAAAGGAACAGTATGCCAAACCAAGACAAAGGACTCTATATCGCCCTGATCAGTATTCACGGCCTGATCAGAGGCAATGACATGGAACTGGGCCGTGACCCGGATACCGGAGGACAGACCCGCTATGTCCGGGACCTAGCCTATGCCCTGGGGAAGCACAAAGAGGTGGACCGGGTGGACTTGATCACCCAGCGAGTTGTAGACGATGCAGTGAGTGAAGACTACGCGCAGGCCGTGGAACGGCTCAATAAGCGGGCACAGATTATCCGTATCGACACCGGCGCTGAAGGATATCTCCGCAAAGAGGAATTATGGGAATACCTGGACATCTTTGCCGACAACCTACTGGCCATGTTTCAGGAACAAAACCGTTTCCCGGATATCCTGCACTCCCATTATGCCGATGCCGGTTTTGTCGGGGTTCGTCTGTCCAACCTCACCGGTATTCCTCTGGTTCACACCGGGCACTCGCTGGGCCGGGATAAAAAGCAGCGCCTGCTGGCAGCAGGGATGCAGAAAGAGGAAATCGAGTCCCGGTATAATATTTCCCGCCGCATTGAAGCGGAGGAGGAAGTACTGGCAACGGCGGAACTGGTGGTCACCAGCACCCGCAACGAAATCGAAGATCAGTATGAACTGTATGATTTTTATCATCCAGACAATATGGCGGTTATTCCACCCGGAGCCGATCTGGACCAGTTCTATCCTCCTCGACCGGGAAGCAAATCTCCTTTCCTGAAGGCAGTCCGACCCTTTTTGCGCAAGGAAAACAAACCGATCATCCTTGCCCTGTCTCGGCCCGACGAACGGAAGAATATCAAAACCCTGGTTCATACCTACGGCCAATCCTCCAGGCTGCGCAAGATGGCAAATTTGGTCATCATTGCCGGGAATCGCGACGATATCCGAGATATGGATGAAGGATCACAACAGGTTATTCAGGAATTGCTGCTCCTCGTTGATATGTATGACCTTTACGGCAAGGTGGCCCTGCCGAAACACCATAAGGCCGAAGAAGTGGCGGAAATATACAGAATGTGTGCCTCTTCCGGAGGGGTGTTTGTCAATCCTGCGCTCACCGAGCCTTTCGGCCTAACCCTCCTTGAGGCAGGAGCTACCGGCTGCCCGCTACTGGCCACCGAGAACGGCGGGCCAGTGGATATCATCGAAAACTGCAAAAACGGCCTTCTGTTTGATCCCCTTGACGAAGACCAGCTGCGCCGTCGGCTGCTGGATATCCTGAGCAACCCCTCCTTCTGGAAATCCCTCCAGCGCAACGGGCTGGAAGGAGTGCGGAAGCATTATTCCTGGCAGGCCCATGTGAAAAAATATCTGCACCGGATTACATCCCTGATCGGGACCGGCAAGGTCGTACTGGAGCAACGGGAAGCCTATCAGCGAAAGATAAGGTCGGCAACCAAGGCTGTTTTTTCCGATCTGGATCAGAACCTGATCGGCAATTCCGCAGGCCGAAAAGATCTGATAGCATTGCTGCTCAGTAATCGGAAACGACTGCTGTTTGGGATTGCCACCGGTCGTTCACGGGATTCTGCCTTAGCAATCATGGTTCAAAAGAAGATTCCCAGACCGGATGTCCTGATTACCGGGCTGGGAACTTCTATTTATTATGGCCGCAGCCTGATTCCCGATCAGACCTGGCTGCACCATCTGGATTATCTCTGGATGCCGGGTACCTTGAAGCGGTTGCTGTCCGACACCCCTGGCCTCCGTCTTCAACCAATCGATAAGCAGGGGAAATTCAAGCTCTCTTATTTTTATGATGAAGAAAAAGCGCCTTCTGTGGATGAACTGAATGTGCTCCTGCGACAGCAGGACCTGACCGTAAATCTCAGTCTGGCCTTCGGCCAATACTTGGATATTGTCCCGGTACGGGCCTCCAAAGGACTCGCCCTGCGCTATATTTCCCATCGCCTTGAAATACCATTGGAAAACATCCTGGTTGCAGGCGGTTCCGGGGCAGATGAGGACATGATGCGCGGCAATACCCGTGCCGTGGTGGTCGCCAACCGCCATCATGAAGAGCTGTCGGATATTGACGATCTGGCAGGCGTCTACTTTGCGGAAAAGCCCTATGCACACGGTATTCTTGAGGGGATTGAACACTATGATTTCCTTGCCGAAGAAGAACTTCTGCCGGAGGAAAAGGCATGAAACTCCTTGTCTGTACAGACTTGGACCGTACCCTGCTGCCCAACGGCCCGCAGCCAGAATCCCCCGGAGCACGACCAGCCTTTGCCACTTTGGCGGAAGATCCGCGTGTCCGCATCGTTTATGTGACCGGGCGCAGTATCTGTTTGACGGAAGAGGCCATTGAGGAGTATCAGGTGCCTTTCCCAGATATCCTGATCGCCGATGTAGGCACCACAATCTGCCATCGTGAGCAGGGACAATGGCGGCGCGACCGGGAATGGGACGAACTGATCAGCCGGGACTGGCCTCTGGCAGACAGCAGCGGTCCGACCAACCTGCTTTGCGATCTGCCCGGCCTACAGAGACAGGAAGAGGATCGGCTGACCCGGTTCAAGCTCAGTTATTATGCGGATGCAGAGACGGACAAAGAAAGTCTTTCCTGTTCCATCACCTCGATTTTGGCGCAGCAAAATATCCGGGCCTCATTGATCTGGAGCCATGACGAGGTAGCAGATCAGGAACTGCTGGATATCCTGCCCGCAAGTGCGGATAAATACCAGGCCCTGCAGTTTCTTCGCCAGCAGATGGGATACCGCCTTGATGAAATGATTTTTTCCGGGGACAGCGGCAACGATTTGGAAGTGCTCGCTAGTGAGATTCCGGCAGTCCTGGTGGCCAATGCCCGGCAGGAGGTGGCGGAAAAAGCCGAGGCAATGGCTGCGGTAGCCGGGAATGGAGAAAAGCTCTACCTGGCC
>JBATKL010000087.1:0-2889 GCA_049669385.1 Candidatus Electrothrix sp.
ATCGCAGTCCAGACCAATTTGCTCTCCTTGCAAACCGCTGAAGAGAGCCGTTGTCAACTGTTTCGGGTGTTCAGGAAGGAGTCGAGATTCGGCCAGTACCTGGGCCGCTTGGCTGACAAATCGTGAATGGAAGGCATTGGCAACAGGGAGAGGAACAGCTCGTATGCCCTGCTCTTCCGCAAAGCGACAGGCCTGCTCAATGCATGATACTTCCCCGGAGATAACCGTTTGGGAGGGACTGTTTTTATTTGCCACAACAGCATAGCCTTGGCTGGCATCAAGCATGGCTTGGGCCTGGGCAACTGAACAGGCAAGGCTTGCCATAGTTCCGGCAACACCTCCGGCAGCATCTCCGGCAGCACCCTGGCCCGGTGCCATTGCCTGCCCCCGGAGTGCTGCAAAACGAATCAGCTCTTCTCCAGAATAGGCTCCGGCAGCATAAAACGCGGTTAATTCACCAAGGCTATGCCCTCCGACCGCATCAGGTTTGATACCAAGTCGGGCCAATTGCTCCAAACCGAGCATAGACGCCAGGCAGAGAGCGGGTTGAGCAATCTCGGTTTGTTTAAGCTGCTCCTGCCAACCTTTCACCTGCGATTCATCAACCGCCCTTTCTACCGGGCGAAAAATGAAATCGCTCAGCTGCTTTTCTGCTGGCCAAGCAAGGGCCTTTTCCATCGCCCTAACCCTGTTTTCAGCCCAATCATGCCGCTGAACAAGCTGCCGCCCCATATTGATTTTTTGCGATCCCTGGCCGGGAAAAAGGAAACCTACACGATGGCTCTGCACATCATTGCCGATACTGATGCCTGCTCGGGGATCAAAATAGGTTTGCTGAGCCTCTGGTGGTGATGTACCGAGGATATGGGCAATTTCTGCGAGCGCGTCCAGAAGCATGTCCGGTGATTCCGCCGTAACTGCTGCCCGGACCGGGCCACAGCTTGCATTATTCCCGTAAAGAGTTGCGAGATGAACAGCCAAGTCAAGCCGTTCACCCTCAGAGATATTGCGGGCAAGGCCTTCTACCTCGCGTACTCTTTTTAATAACCCTTCAATACTCGGCGCACTGAAAACAAAAAGCTCAGTACGTTGGTAATCCGCCAATAACTTCTGTTCAGGGATTACGGGCATGAGTTTGGGAGAGGGGGCATCACCGGAGGCAAGAACAAGATGCGAGTTAATACCGCCAAAGCCCATGCCGGAGAGACCGGCCCGCAGGGTCTCCTTGGGTGAACGAATTTCTCCGTGCAGAAGAGGATAGAGGCTCGTTGCTGTCTCTGCAAAAACAGGACTGGGTTCAAAACAGTTGGCAATCGGGGGAAGAATCCGTTGATTCAAGGCGATCACGGTTTTGATCAAGGCACCAACCCCTGATGCCGCCTTAGTATGGCCGACAAGTGACTTTAATGAGGTTATGCCGCAAGGAC
This sequence comes from Candidatus Electrothrix sp., assembly GCA_049669385.1. Classification (GTDB taxonomy): domain Bacteria; phylum Desulfobacterota; class Desulfobulbia; order Desulfobulbales; family Desulfobulbaceae; genus Electrothrix. Next base: position 1,428 of record JBATKL010000087.1, read on the forward strand.
GGAGCGGTGTTAATCCACCCTCCTCGCCCTGTAGGGACACGGCACGCCGTGTCCCTACACCTGCACCGTTACCGCTGTCCGTATTCATCGCATTCATCGTATTCATAGCTAGGGCTATGCCTTCCAGTTCGGTTTTATCACCAACAGCGGTACCGGTCCCGTGTCCTTCTATAAAATCAATATCGTTTATATTCCAACCTGCCCGCTCATAGGCTCGCTGTAAGGCCCTAGCCTGTCCGTGAGCACTTGGGGCGGTCAAACCACCTTTTCCATCTGATGAGATACCCCAGCCGTGCAGTACCGCATAGACATAATCACCATCGGCAACAGCGTCTTCCAGGCGCTTCATCACCACAAAGCCGCAACCTTCTCCAGGAATAAATCCGTTTGCCCTCCGATCATAGACCCGCATATCCTCTGTGGTCAACGCAGCGGTCTTGGCAAAACCAACCAGTTCAAAGGTGTCCAGACTAATATCCACCCCGCCTGCCAAGGCCAGATCTAAATCTCGATTCACAAGATGTGTTGCAGCGGTTGCTGCCGCAATGACTGAAGAGGAGCAGGCCCCGTCAACAGTGTAGCCGCCGCCGTGCAGGTCAAGATAATTACAGATTCTCCCGGCAATGGTATTAGACAGTGCTCCGGCCAGGGTATCTTCGGTGATCGGCGTAAAAACGGATTTATAATAGGCCTCCGTTGTTCTGAGAAACGCTGCGGTCTGTTCCGAAGATAAACCTTTTTCAAGAGCAGCCTTCTCTACTACTCGACAGACAAAAGGCCAGCGGAGGCGCAAGCCCTCGGATCGAGAATGCTCGCCGGTCAGGGTATTGCCGAGAATGACCCCTGTTCGTTCCCTGGGCACGGATGCTTTGCTGAACCCGGCATCGTCCAACGAGGCCAGAGCCACTTTGAGTGCCAGCCAATGCACAATATCAGCGGAATCAAAGGTTGAACGAGGAATACGATACTGAACCGGATCAAAAGCAAATCCATCAAGTAATCCAGCCTTGCGGCAGTATGTTTTATCTGGAGCAGCAGGATCAGGATCATAATAATCCGCCGCAGGCAAGCGGGTGTCTGGGAAAGGGCGGAACTGACGCCTTCTTGTCAGGATATTTTCCCAAAAAGAGCGCAGGTCCTGTGCTCCCGGATAGTGACAGGCCATACCGATAACGGCAATACATGTTGAATTCATTGGATGTATATATTGTACAAAGAACACTCCCGCCGTAGATAAAGCACAACATGATCAGAGAGGCAGAAGAAGCTCTTCCTTTTAAAAGAAATATTGCAATTCAACGGTGAGGTGGCTGTCCTGTGCAAGCGGCGACACCGCATCCTGCTCCGCTGCATCAAGAATACATAGGGCCTCTAGGTGCAGCTTCAGATGCTCGCCCAAGCGACGATCCGCCTCTACAGACAACATGGAGGTGGAAAACTCGATATCCTTCATCAGCCCTGC
>JBATKL010000088.1:0-6762 GCA_049669385.1 Candidatus Electrothrix sp.
TGGCCTGTGCCGGTCATGGACTTGGAATTGACCATAAAGGGCGGCAGCATCTCGGTGTACCCGTGTTTTTGGGTGTGCAGATCAAGAAAGAAATTGGTCAGCGCCCTAGAGAGCTTGGAGGCAAAGCCCTTGAGCAGGGCAAAGCGAGCCCCGGACAGCTTGGCTGCCGTCTCAAAATCCAGGATTCCCTGGTCTTCACCGACTTCCCAATGGGGTTTCGGGTCAAAGGAAAATTGCGGAATCTCGCCCCAGGTTCGGATCTCCACATTATCGCCGTCGTCATTTCCTTTGGGAACAGAGTCATCACAAAGATTGGGAATCGACATAACAACCTGCTCAAGCTCTTCCTGAACCGTGGTCAGCTCTTTGTCCATCTCCTTAATTCGTTCAGAGACCTCACGCATTTCCACGATCAGCGGCTCAGCCTGCTCATGCTCACCTTCCTGCTTGAGCGAGGCGATTTCTTTAGAAACCGTGTTGCGCCGATTCTTGAGCTGCTCAACCTCACCCAGCAGGGTCAACCGTTGGGCATCAATTGCTGTAAAGTTCTCAATCAGATCCGTTTGCATTCCGCGATGAAGGCATTTGTCCCGGACAAGATCAATATTTTCCCGGATAAAACGTAATTCTAGCATGATATCTACTCAGTAATAAAATCAATAAATGGAATAAGAGTCCCCTTTTTCAGGCGCGGAACTTGTAGGGGCACGGCACGCCGTTGCCCCTACATCACCCGCTATAAAAGGGTAAGGTATTTTTTGTTGAATCCCTCAAAGGTTTTTTCAAGACAAGCTGATTTTTTTAGCATAACCGGAAACATTCAGCAATGTTTATTCAATCAATGGTTATTCAAGCAAGCTGTATTCAATTGCTTTTCCCTGGAAGGTTTGCTACATATTGATGCATGTTGATTAATGCTTCTCCGTAGCTGGGGAAACAACTTTCGTTTATACGTTTTTAGGGCCTTGTCCTCTTGAAATTCCTGAGCGTCCTCATCCTCCAACGGCAAATCAAGCAGCAAACATCCTTGTGCAACAGTACAAAAAGTACAATAATCTCGTTATCTTTTTAACAGAACTGCGAAAGTCAATTCGCTTGCTCGGCATCAGCCTTCTTCTGATGACCATTGCGATCTTTTTCCTCTCAACCGGATTGATCACGGTCTTTCAGGAGCATTTGCGAGAAAAGCTCTACTTCTTTTCCGTGGCAGGCCCTTTTCTTGCCCATGTCAAGGTGGCTTTTTTCGGGGCCGTATACACCCTCATGCCCCTGCTTATGTATGTGCTCTGGAAGGCGATGGGTAAACCCTTTGCCGTGACCGGCAGGAAGCTGTTCTGGTTTGTGTTCGCCACCTGCTTCCTCTTTTACAGCGGCACCCTGTTCTGTTATTTTGTCACGCTGCCCTATGGGGTTGAATTTCTGCTCAGCTTTCAGTCCGAAAGTATGAAGGCTGTTATTTCTATCGGGCGCTTTGTCAGCTTCGTGACCGTTTTCATCCTGGCCTTTGGCGTCATTTTTGAGCTACCGGTTTTTATGGTCTTCTCGGCGCAGGTGGGTTTGTTTTCTCGCCAGTTTTTTGAAAAAAATCGTCGTTTCGCTGTGCTCGGTATTGCTATCCTGGCAGCTTTGCTGACACCGACTCCAGATGTAGTGAATATGGCCTTGATGGGCGGGCCGCTGTATCTGCTCTATGAGGCCGGTATTCTGGTGATTCGTTTTTTACGTATAGATGAAAAACGTGCAGTGGCCAAAGCTGAAAAGAAAAAACAAGAGGGGACAAAGCCGGAAGATATCGCTGCGCTTCAAGACAACGGCAGAAATGATGAGATTCTGTAGCATCTCACTTCAGTAGAGAACAACTGATGGCCAGATCAAAAGTCATAATTTAGTCAAAATTCAACAATTTTAATGCCGCTTACCGCCAGCAATGCCGCTGTCACTCCGAGTTTTTTTACCCCGCAGGAAGGGCTTCGCGCTTTGAGCAGAGCAAGGCGGATATTTTGATCTTGGGCAATTTTGAGCACTCCCTCAGCACCGGCAATAAATTCTTTGGTGACATCTCTACCGTCCCGTGTGATAACAGAGGCAAAGCCGGTCAGGACATCCATCCCGTCTCCGTCGCTCAGGTCAGCTGCCGTGCGCGGGGTAGACAGCCCGCCGAGCTGTTCCGGACAGACAGGGATATAGATAAAATCGTTAAGATATTTTAAACAGCGCTCGTTTGGCTTACTTTTCCCGTCATAGCGGGTACATAAGCCGATCAAGCAGCTACTGATCAGACATTTTTTCATTGCGAAGCTCCAGGGCTGATACCCCGCGCTTCCTACGGCGTAACAGCAAAATAATCTTTATTTCGATCTTTCTTTAATCCCCCCGCCCCTTGGTGCGGAGGTATTTATCAAAAACTCGCAAAAAAAACATTGCCGCAAAAAAGAACAAATAGGCCAAATAAGCCAAAACGAAGACAGAGTAAAGGACTCAGCCTAAGAGAAAAAAGGGTCTTTCGCCGAGTTCTGCTGACCGTTCTTTTGTCTGGAGGATTTTTCCTTTTATTTGCTCCTCGTTGCAGCTTGTATTCATATTACAAGATAGAGAAAAAGTCAAACAGCCTGGTTGAAGAGAACAAAAGGCTGTTGCAGGAAAAAGCAGCATTGGAAAAAGAAATAGACCTGCTTATGCATGATAGGACCTATCTGGAGAAGATGGCTCGGGGGGAGTACGGGATGCTGAAAAAGAATGAGGAGGTCTATTATTTTGATCCTCTTGACCCGTTGGCGAGAAAAAAATAAGGGTTGTAAGGGGCAGACACAGGGGCCTGCCCCTTACAACCCTGAACTCAACAAGGGAGAGCCGCACGGACCCTCTTTTTCCTAAGCTCAGGAAAATCCAGAGTTGGATGGACAGCCTGAGGGTGGCCCGCAGGGGCTCGACGATCCGCCGGAATTCATCCGGAAAGTACCTGAAGAGATTGTCTTTTTCACCTCAAGGCTTTGGCATTCCGGGCATTTTACAATCTCAGCATCATTGGATGAGGTACTGAGCACCTCGAAATGCTTTGTACATTTTTTGCAGACATACTCATAGATGGGCATGATCCTTCTCCATGTATTAATTAGCGTGTACTGAGTACAGGATGTTTTCCGGCAGTTAGCGGATGTTGTTTGGTTTGCAAGATAGAAATAAGCACTGGAGCAGCTTTTGTCAGCCCAAAAAAAAGATCCTGTCCCGTCATCGGGCAGAGAAATCGTAGGAAAAAATAATCCGGCAGTTGCCTCGACAGTTGATCCGGCAGCACTGGCCTTGTTGACCGGACAGGTTCGCAACCTGCTCGCTTTTCATCAGGAAATGGGCCTTGCGGCCTACCCTGCTGCGCCCGCATTGCGGCAGTTCCTCACGCGTCGTCTACAAAGACCACCGTCGAGACCGTCATCAAAACCGTTACCAGCTCCTACTTCCGCAGAGCAAGACAGAAGGCCGCAAGGTTCCCCAGGGCCTCCTCCGCAGCAAACGGTCCAGCAAACGGTCCAGCAACAGCTGAAGGCCCTCAATCAAGAGATTGCTCACTGTCGATGCTGTACCACCCAGGATACGCCTTCGAGCGCCATATTGGGCCAAGGCAGCCCTACCCCACTTTTGCTGGTGGTGGGCGACTGCTTTATCGGTACGCCATCAGAAAAGGGTCTGATTTGGGGGAAGGAAGAGGATGCTATGCTCTGGAGGATGATGCAGGCCATCGGGCTTGATCAAAGTTCGGTCTATGTCACCAATGCGATAAAATGCCCGCAGCCAAGGCATGTACAGCCGAGATCTTTAATGGAGCAATCCTGTTTTTCCCACCTGGAAAAGGAGATCCAAATCATTCGGCCAACGTTAATCTGTGCTATGGGCGATTCTGTCACGCAGGCCCTGCTCAAGACCAAGGCACCGTTGGCCCGCCTGCGGGGGAGCTTTCGCTCCTATCGCTCTCCCCAAGGTGATAGAGTAAAAGTCATGCCTACGTATCATCCCCGTTTACTCTTACAGCACCCGGAAATGAAACAGGCCACTTGGAAGGACCTTCAGGCTGTGCAAAAGATGTTGCAAGCTTCTTCCCACCTTACATAGGTGAACTTACAGCATACTCCTTGCCATATTTCATCTCATCATGTAAAAAAGCAATAAATTATTTTTCAGCACGATAGCAGGCTCCGCTGTCGTGCTGACTTTTTTTATGTTGGAGCAACCAGAGGAATAACCTGTGAAAAAAATTGGCGTAATGGCTGTTGCCATCGGATTATGTATGAGTGTTGCTTCTGCCGCTTGGTCGTATGATGCCGAAATGGCGAAAAGCTATGCACAGCTTTTTGCCCCGGCAGAGGGTGTCAAGGTGGGCAAAGAGCTGCACTTTATTAACCCTGACGGTTTTATCAAGAACCTTCAGGCTGGCAAAGAGTATGTGGCTCTTGACGTGCGGACCTCCGGAGAAACGGCAATGTTAGGCATGACCATGCCCGGCAGTATGGCTATTCCGGTGAACAAGCTGTTTAAAGAGGAAAACCTGAAACGTATTCCGACGGACAAGATGGTGCTGATCATCTGTAAATCCGGTGCGCGGGCCACAGTGGCAGGAACAGCTCTCCGTCATATTGGGTTTGATAATGTCTACATCCTCAAAGGGGGCTTGCAGGCGTTGAGCGCAGTGTACGGTCCCAAAGAAGGTGCTTCTATTATCAATAAATAGTCGTATTATTTCAATGTATTGCTTCAATGTATTGTTTCAATCGTCTGACCGGGCAGCTGAATGCCCGGTCGTTCTTTTCTCAATGCATCAACCTCAATTGACGATTCTGTCTCTTACTTAGCTGTTCGAACACCTCGGGATAACTTTCATCTCTCGCCTCCCCTTCTTATTTACTCCGCATTTTTTCATTCAATACGGCATTTTTTTCTTGCCAAGTTTTTCAAAAAGCAGTATTAACCCGCGCCCTTTTTTTCTGGAACAGAGCATAAGCAAAAAAGAACTTAAAAACAAAGAAATACGCTAAAAACAAGCTCCAGAGAAAAAAATATGCGCGTGACCGTACTCCACTGCTTTCGATTTCACATCGGGTGATTTGCGAGCAGGCTTTGCAAAACTCTTTTTGAGAAAACTCTTTTTGAGGAGACTGTATGCCATGATTTATCCAAAAGAATTTGGGATCAATCCCCTGTATCCGCAAGCTGTCGACTTTGAACTCATCTACAAAGATGCGCTTTCAGGTTCAGGTATAATCACCAAGAGATATTTTGCTCAGGGTGATTTGATGGCAATGGTAGCAGGAGAAGAAGTATCGGAGATACTTCAGCATACTCTTCAGATCGCACCGGATCGCCATCTGTATGACCCTTATTTTTCAGGATACTTTCTTCATTCCTGTTCACCGAATATTTCACTTGATATGGAGAGTCGGACAGTAACCGCCCTTTGCGATATCGAGCCGGGCAGCTTTCTCTATATGGATTATGCTGAAACAGAGGATGTTCTCTTTAAACAGTTTCCCTGCTCCTGCGGTAGCTCAAGCTGCCGTTTATGGATCACAGGCCGCAAGGAGGGCGACAGCGTTGCACACGCCGTTGCTCAAGGAAACCCTGCCGCGCTTATGGCGGCAGTTCATCTCGCAGGCGAGAGCTGATGGACAGTAGGCAGTACACTACCTGGTGGCAGAGACAGGATCTCTGCTACCGGGACGGACAACTTTTTTTCGCGGATCGGGCGGTCAGGCAACTGGCTGCTCAGTTCGGTTCACGGTCCTTTGTCTACTCATTTGCCCGAGTACGAGAGAACCTGAACCGACTTCGACAGGCCTTGAATGAGGCAAAGCTGGCAGGCGGCTTTTCGGTCTTGTATGCCATGAAAGCCAATCGCTTTGCCCCACTGCTGACCCGACTTGAGGAAACAGGTCTCTGCGGTATTGACGCCTGTTCCCCGAGCGAGGTCGAATTAGCAGTCAGCTGCGGATTCAGGCCCTCTGATATTTCCTTTACTGCGGGCAATCTGTCCCGCGCTGATTATGAACAGCTCGCCCGTTATGACGGGCTGTTTATGGATTGCGATTCCCTGCACGCGATCCGTACCTGGGCAAAGTATAAACCAGGGGCAAAGATCGGCATACGGATCAATCCGGCTGCCGGGGTGAGCCGCGAGGCAAACAGTACCCTGCAATATGCGGGCAACAAGGTCACCAAGTTCGGGATCTATCAGGAACAGTTCGAAGAGGCCCTGGCAACGGCTGCGGACTGCGGGCTGACGGTCAGTAAGATCCATTTTCACACGGGTTGCGGCTATCTTACGCCCCAGCTTGAGCAACTTGAAGCGGTCATACAGCGTTGTCTATGGTTTATAGAACGCTGTGATAAGCTGGAAAAGGTGAATATGGGCGGAGGTCTCGGTGTCCCCCATGATGCCTTTGACCAACCCCTTGATCTGCACCAGTGGACTGAGGTATTGAAAAGAAATTTCAGCGGTACCGGCCTTCATCTGGAGGTGGAGCCGGGAGAATACCTGCTCAAAGATGCGGGTCTCCTGCTGCTGGAAAAAACCATGATTGAGAAAAAGAAAAACATCCTCTTTCTCGGGGTTGATGGAGGCTTTAATCTGGCACCGGAACCGGCCTATTACCAACTCCCCCTGCAACCGGTTCCTCTGGATCTGGGGGATGGGCACTTCGTACCGATGCGGGTGGTCGGCAATATCAACGAGGCTATTGATGTATGGTATGAGGAGTCCTGGATGCCCGACATGGA
>JBATKL010000089.1:0-2778 GCA_049669385.1 Candidatus Electrothrix sp.
TGCCGCCGATCATCATTCCAAGGGAACAGCGTAAAGAATATATTGATGCCCTGTCAGCATGGCATTTTGCTGTTGGTCAGATCAAAGCTGGTGAGGAATTGCTGCCGGAGCCGGATAACCTGGAACCGTTTACAGAGCTGTGCAGACAGGCGTGGCAGGCCACGATAGAATTGGTTGAGGAAGTGCGGAAGAGGCAGGAAGTGCGGGACTTTGCTGCGGAGTGAAGTGAGGGAGATGAAATCCACTGGTGCCCAAGCTCTGCTTGGGTATCCTGAACAGAGAAGCTCAGCTTCAGGGAATGAAGCAGAGCTTCAAAAAAACAGTTCCCAAGCCGGAGCTTGGGAACCAGAGGAAAGTCATTATTTTTTGTAGCCCCGGAGGGGCGAACGAAAGTAGCCCACTGTTTTAACAGTGGGTACCGAATACAACAGGTTCCAGCCCTTCAACCAACCGGAGAACACACCATGTACACGGAAGACGATCTCCTCATGCTGTCCGCACTCCAACATCTGCTTTTCTGCCCCCGCCAATGCGCCCTGATTCATATTGAGCAAGCCTGGACGGAAAATCGCTTCACTGCTGAAGGCCGGGTCATGCACGAGCGGGTGCATACCGCAGCCACAGACTCCCGCACCACCATCCGGGTGGAGTATGATATGCCCCTCCGCTCCCTGCGCCTGGGGCTTTCCGGCAGGGCTGATATCGTGGAAATGCATCTTCAAAAAAACAAAACTTGGCAGCCCTTTCCGGTGGAGTATAAACGGGGCCGCCCGAAAAAGGATGACTCTGACCGGGTCCAGCTCTGCGCTCAGGCCCTGTGCCTGGAAGAAATGCTGGACTGCACCGTCCCGGAAGGCGCACTGTATTACGGCCAGAAAAAACGCCGTACCCCGGTACCCTTTGATGATCGCCTCCGCCGGATCACCGAGGAAACTGCGGCCCGCCTGCACGACCTCCTTTCCTCCACCATCACCCCGCCCCCGCAATACAGCCGCCGTTGTGAAAGCTGCTCTTTTATCGACACCTGCCTGCCCAAGACTGTAGGGAAAAAGGGGCAGGTGCGAAACTATATGACCAGGATGACGGAATCATGAAAAAACATCTGAACACCCTCTTTGTCACCACCCAGGGGGCCTATCTGGCTAAGGAAGGAGAAACCGTGACCGTCCGGGTGGAAAAGAAGGTCCGGTTGCGCCTGCCCATCCATACTCTGGACGGGGTTGTCTGCTTCGGCAATGTGGGATGCAGCCCGTTTCTTCTGGGCTTTTGTGCGGAACAGGATGTGACAATCAGTTTCCTGACCGAATACGGGCGCTTTCTCGCACGGGTGCAGGGACCGGTTGCTGGCAATGTCCTACTGCGGCGGGAACAGTATCGCCGGGCCGATGATCTGGATTTTTCCGCGCTCATGGCTAGAGCCTTTATTAACGGCAAGATCGCCAACTGCCGCGCTCTCCTGAACCGAGCTATACGGGATCATCCTGAAAAAATGGATACTGATGCGGTAAGCAATGCGGCAAATCATCTTACCGGTCTGCTCAAATCCTTGGGCCGGGACCTGCCCCTGGATGAGGTGCGGGGTACGGAAGGTGATGGGGCGCATGTTTATTTCGGGGCCTTTGACCATCTGATTATCCGCCATAAAGAGGATTTTTTCTTTCACCGGCGCAGCCGAAGACCACCCCTGGACCTGGTTAACTGCCTGCTCTCTTTTCTCTACACTCTGGTCATGCACGATGTGCGTTCCGCCCTGGAATGCACTGGCCTTGATCCGGCAGTGGGGTTTCTTCATCGGGATCGACCGGGGCGATCAAGTCTCGCCCTGGACATGATGGAGGAGTTTCGTCCTATGGCCGACCGAATGGCCCTTTCTTTGATCAATCGGGGCCAGTTGCAGGCCAAGGATTTTGTGGTCAGTGACAGCGGCGGGGTGCGGATGAAGGATAAGGCGAGAAAAGTTTTGCTGACCGCCTATCAGGAGCGAAAACAGGATGTGTTGCAGCATCCTTTTCTGGAAGAGAAAATGCCGCTGGGTCTGTTTTTCCATACCCAGGCCCTGTTGCTGGCCCGTTTTCTTCGGGGGGATCTGGACGGATACCCGCCCATGATTCAGCGTTAGTAGGGGCAGGTCCCTGTGCCTGCCCGACAGGCCAAGGGCGAACACAGGGGTTCGCCCCTACAGTGCTCGGCATAATGGGTAAAATATTTTTTATTCATTTTCTAAGACAATCATCACCGCAAGGAGGAAATCATGTTTGTCCTGGTGAGTTATGATGTAAAAACAGATAAAACCGGACCGAAACGCCTGCGCCGGGTGGCCAAAGTTTGTAAGGATTACGGCCAACGAGTCCAATATTCCATATTTGAATGTATTGTGCCACCAGATAAATGGGTGGTGATGCGGGATCGGCTGATCAAAGAAATCGATGAAGACGTGGACAGCCTCCGTTTCTACTTTCTTGGGTCGAACTGGAAACATCGGGTTGAGCATATCGGGGCCAAGGAGGGCATTGATCAGGAGGGTACGCTGATTGTCTGATTGACGGCCCAGGAAGGAAGTGGCATTATGGAGATATTATGATGCAGTGTTAGCTGGGCGACCGCCGGTCGCCCCTACCCAAAGGTCTGCGCGAACCTCTAACAGACAGAAAAACACGGGAGGTTCGCACATATTGAAATCAGGAGGTTTTTACGAAAAAGAGCATGTTTTGTTCTTTGCGACCGCGTCCGAAAAATGCGGTTCGCGCAAACGTAGTAATTCGTCGAGCTATAACAGCA
>JBATKL010000090.1:0-2624 GCA_049669385.1 Candidatus Electrothrix sp.
AGCCGGGCCATGCCCCTGCTCTCGGTCAACCTGCTGGCGGAACGCTTTGCCACTCCCCTGGATCAGGAGTTACCGGGCAGAGTCCAGGAGGCCATTGACCGCATCCTCCAAAAACAATTGGGTGAGGGCAGTTTCTCCCTCTGGTCGGACAGCGGCAGGACCGCTCCCTGGCTTTCCGCCTATGCCCTGGATTTTCTCAGTCGGGCCCAGGAAAAGGGCTATGTAGTGCCGGAGTATTTTTATAGAAAGGGGATGCAATGGCTGACAGATCAGGTCAAGAACGCCAATAATCCCCAGGTGCAGGATTTGGCCACCTTGGCCTATGCCCATTGGGTGTTGGCCCGAACCGGACAGGGCCGACACGAGGATGCCCGTTATCTCTTTGACACTTGGTTCAAGAAGATCCCTTCGTCCTTGGCTCAGGCCCAACTTGCCGGTGCCCTAGCCCTGTTAGGAGATCAAAGTCGAGCAATCAAGGGTCTCAAGGCCGCTCTGGAGAGGGCAAACGCTGATCCTGCCTCATGGCGGAACTACGGATCGCGCCTCCGTGATCTGGCAGGCATTATCCATATCATTGCTGAATCCGGGATCAAGAAAGTGGATCCGGCCCCGGCTTGGCAGGAGTTGACCCGGCTGTTTGCCCAGGAGAAATATCTCTCCACCCAGGAACAGGCCTGGCTGATTATGGCCTCCCTGACCCTGGAGCCAAGCAGCCCTCTTGATCTGGATATTGCAGAGCAGGCCCCTGCTGGAGCCAAGAAGGAAGAAAAAGAGCAACCGGAGAAAAAGAAGCCTTCCTTACTCACCAGGATCAAGGCTGCCCTCAACTTCGGGAGCAGTAAGCCACCGGAAACCGAGGCTCCGGTAAATCCTCTGGACAAGGAAAAAGAGCAGCCAACGCCAAAAACGCCGAGCAGCACCTTCTTTGCTCTGCAACGGGACGGAAACTCGCTGTTAACCAGCCCGGTCACCATCACCAATAACGGCGACAAGGCGGTCTGGTTGGTCACCACTGTGCAAGGCTCGCCCATTGCAGCACCTGAACCGATGGAAAAAGGCTTTACGGTTTTCCGGGAATGGTACAACACCGCAGGGGAACCCATGCCGGTGGATGCTGTCCAGCAAGGAGAACTTCTGGTGGTCACCCTTCAGGGCGAGGTGAAAACCGGGTCTGATTTCCAGGCCCTGCTGGTTGATCTGCTACCTGCGGGCTTTGAGATCGAACGGCCCATTACGGAACGGGATACGGCTTTTAGCTGGCTTAAGGGGCTCACCGATAATCGTTATGTGGACGCGCGGGATGATCGTTTTGTGGCGGCCTTTGACACGAAATTCTTACCCAAGGTTGAGGGCAATAAAAAGATGAGCAGGTTCCTGACGGCCTATCTGATCCGGGCGGTTACACCGGGCATCTATACCCTGCCTCCGGTGGAGGTTGAGGCTATGTATCGACCGGAATATCGGGCTCGAAGTGGGGTTGGTACGATGATCGTGAGCGGGGCGGAGTAAGGAATTTCGGTAGGGGCACGGCGTGCCGTGCCCTTACGGCAAACCCTGCACATAGAAAATGGGTTCGGCTCTTTTGCTTCAACATTAACTGGCTGATAAAATTCTAATCATTGGTTTCAAATTGTATCTGATTCACTTGAACTACCAGCCTTTTAATACGGTAAAGATATATTTCACATTTACCACCGCATTAAAAGGAACAGTTAAAGTAAATAACATCTAAAGTAAAATAAATGATTGATACTTTATCGAGTATATAGGATTATCTCAAAAGATCCGCACCAAAATGGTTTGATAGATTTCATTAAACTACAAGGCGCGTTGGGTGATACCCTGACGCATTTCAAACCTACTTAGTCGCAGCATAGGAATAGAATGAAATTACCAAAACAGTTAGTACAGGAAAAAGTAGAATCAGACGTCAGAGCGGTATTAGAAAAAGAGAGCATTGAGCTTTGTAGTGATTCGAACATATATATTCCTGTTTTGAAACTAAACCCAGAATTGCGGAAGCAAATTTTCTATGCGAAATTTATTGACGAATTGATTATTGGTTATCGGGATGTAGAAAAAACTTTAGGAAATGAACTGCACGGATTGCAAAATGTGAAGAACAAAAGCGACCGTGTATCAAGATTGTTGATTGTAACAAATGACGGATCTCCTCGCTTTTATAACCAATTAAAGTTCCTTCATCAGAAACAGGGAGGGAGGGTTTTGATTTGCCGCTTGGATGTTGATTCCTTATTGATGGGAAATATTCTCGAGCTTAAAAACAAGCAGGTGAAGGCTGTTCTTCTGAACAGAAAGAAATCTGTGGGAAATGTGCTTAAAAGTCTGCTTTAAGCTGGCGCTATGTCTCTTGAAGTAGTCGTGATAAGGGGCAAACCACGATAAATTTGAAACGTGATCTTTTCCTAGGCCAGCAGTACCATACCAATCAGTTCAATTTGGAGACCGTAAAATTCAAAAATTCAAAAGCCCTGGGAGAGACGGTTCTCTCCCAGGGCTTTTTCCATCGCATTCTCTGGGGCACAATAAGGGCGAACCTCTGGTTCGCCCTTTCATATACCGGGCAGGCACGGGGACCTGCCCCTACAGTCCTACAGTCCTAC
>JBATKL010000091.1:0-3767 GCA_049669385.1 Candidatus Electrothrix sp.
CCATCAGTCCTTCTCCTTAAAATAAGTGTACTCTGAATAAACTCTTTAAGAGTTTATTTTATATTCGAGCGCATTCTAGCATGAAATAATATTGCGTAAAGTGATTTATTCGATATACAATATTGCATAATTCGCAATGTAATTCAACCCACTATGGACTGAAAGTCGCTGTTTCGGCTGAAGCCGATTGAAGTCCGTACTGACAAAAGAAATTCAGTGATAAACAGTATCCGTTGCAAATAGCGATCCTTTTGCGGCTTTCATTGAACAAAATCACTTCAGCCGGACAGTGTCGGAGAACTTTACCGCCAGAACAGACTGTTCTTCGTGAAGACAGATTGTTATATCGTTTTCTCGAAAACCGAACGTCGCAACCTTTTAAGTCACGTCGCAGATTCGACTGCCTGCCGGAATGCCTCATAAATGAGCGCCTACTAAAAGTCTTGGACTAAAGTCCATAGTTTTAACTAACGATTGGGACAATAAAAAAATATTCGAGGTATGTCCTCGTTTTCCTTCTTCTGTGCCTAAAAATATATTTTCCGTCCTAAGCCCGGCATGGTATAATTGGATTTGAACAGGCTGGCACCTTGGGACTAAAAACAGAATGTCAACTGCTCTCCTTAACAAACAAGCGAAATGGATCACGACCAAAATTTCAAAAATTTGATACTCGACTACCCAAGACAGGCGCTGTCCTTGTTCGCAGAGCAGGAGGCAAAGGTGATCGACGCCTCTTCCCGGATCATCCCGATCCGGGAAGAGCAGCTCAAGGAACGGCTGGGAAACCGCTATCGGCGGCTGGATGTCCCCTTGCTGGTCGAGTGGCCGGACGGACAGCGAGAGGCGGTCCTTTTCGCCCTTGAGGAAGAAAGCGTGGCTGATCGGTTCTCAGTTCACAGGCTGGTTCGCTACTGTCTTGATCTCTCCGAAATGTTCGAGACGGATCGGATCGTTCCCGTGGTTATTTTTCTGCGTGACGGCAGATATCCCGCTGAATTGACATTGGGCGGCAATCAGCAGGACTACCTCCGGTTCAGTTTCATCGCCTGTAATCTGGCCCGGCTGCCAGCCGAACACTACTGTGACAGCGATAATATCGTCGCCCGCCTGAATCTTCCGAATATGCTGTACCCTCGGGAGCTGAAAGTGGATATGTACGCCCATGCGCTGCGGGGCCTGTTCAGCCTGGAACCGGACCCGAACAAACAATTGAAATATCTTGACTTCATAGACCTCTATGCGGGTCTTGATGAGAACGAGCGGCTGATCTATCAGCGACGCTATCCGGATGAGGAGAAAAAAATGAAAGGTTTTGCGGAAAGATACAGGGAAGAGGGAATGCAGAAGGGAATGCAAAAGGGCATACAGCAAGGCATGCAGAAAGGAATGCAGAAAGCTGAAGTGTTGGTGCTGGTCCGACAGTTACGAAGCAAATTCGGCGACCTGCCGGAAGGAATTTGCGCCCGGATCGAGAGTGCGGACAGTGACACCCTTCTCCGGTGGTTGGATCGTGTTCTGACAGCGAACGATATCAACGAGGTTATCCATTAGGATTTCTTTCACTTAATGACCGCCTCAAGGGGGTTTCTCTTGAAAAAATTCAGTTGTACCTAAAAAAACAGGGGGATAACGAAATTTATCATGAGGATCAGTTTCAGCTTTACGGCATCACTAGCAGATACCCAAAAAAGCTCTTTTCGCGGCAGGCTGAGTTAACAAATGTTCAGGACGGTGTTTATGATATACACAGAGGTAGCGACGATATCCGGCTGATTGTGCTGAACGAAATTTCGCATGCGAAACATAACGCGATCTGGCATTTGTTCAGCGGCATCCCCGGAGAAGTCGAGTTCGCGGCCCGGCAGTACAGAGGGAAAACACAGGAAATCAGTACCGTACTGAACAGCCTGTTCGATAATTACAACATGGAGGGAATCCCCGTGTCCTACACAATGAAAGATTTTCAAAGAGATTATGTTAAAAATCACCTCGGGCTGCTTTCGCCGGATGAAGTGCTGGACAGATTTTCACCGGATGATCGTCTCAGGGGGCTTTCGCCGGAAGAAATTCTGTTATACCTGAAGAAACTCGTCGGAAAGACAGGAGAAT
The DNA here is from genome assembly GCA_049669385.1 of Candidatus Electrothrix sp. Taxonomy (GTDB): domain Bacteria; phylum Desulfobacterota; class Desulfobulbia; order Desulfobulbales; family Desulfobulbaceae; genus Electrothrix. Next base: position 2,113 of record JBATKL010000091.1, read on the forward strand.
AGCAAAATACATGCCTGCATTGCAATCAGAGCAGCTCAATGCAGGAATCGAAGAAATCGCTGAAAAAGAAACGATAATGTACCACTATACCGCCTACGGGCTCAAAATATGTTCAGGCATTCCCTGCCCTCAATTAATCACCCTGAATAACGACAGCGATTTCACACCGGACATACATATTCGTTACGGAAAGATTCCAAAATCACTCCAAAACCCAATTGCAAAGGGTGTTTTATATCAGGCTAGGCCTGATGAGTTTCTGTTACAGCTTGATGAAATCGGTGGTTTTTGGGTACGGAATGGAAAGGAAATTATTATTTCTCCTGCGCCTGATGCCACCGATGACGAAGTGAACCTATTTTTATTTGGCTCGGCGTTTGGGGCGTTATTGCACCAGCGCGGATTTCTGGTTCTTCACGCCAGTGCCATTGCGTCCAACAAAGGAGCTGTGCTTTTTATCGGCCCTTCCGGTAACGGCAAATCCACGACGGCTGCGGCATTCCATCAATGTGGCTACCGAGTGCTGTCTGATGATATCTGTGCGTTGACCCTTGATGAAAAAGGTCTCCCGCTGGTGATCCCCTCCTTCCCGCAAATTAAAATTTGGGCCGATGCTGCTAAAAAAATGAAATACGAAACCACAAGCCTGCGTAGAGTTCGCCCCCAATTGGAAAAATATGCCTTGCCTGTTAATGAAAGTTTTTGTTCTGCTCCGTTACCACTATCTGCTGTTTACTACCTGGGAACAAACAATAAGGCTGAACTCAAAATTGAGCCAATAGAAGATTCGGCAAAATTCAAAGTGCTGTTAAGCAACACCTATCGCGCCCGTTTTATGGATGGCCTGGAGATGCGCGACAGCCATTTCAAGCTGGCTATCGTAACAGCCAATACCGCTCGCATTCAAAGGGTAACCCGCCCCAGTGGGGCTTTTCAGCTGGATGAGTTAATCTCATTAATCAAGGAGGATCTTGCCAGATGATTACATGGTTAGCTTCCTATCCCAAGTCGGGGAACACCTGGATGAGAATTTTTCTAACCAATTACTGGCGCAACGCCGATGAGCCTGTAGATATCAACTCGCTGGATGGAGGCCCTATTGCCAGTGCCCGCACGGTATTTGACGATACTGTCGGTGTTGAAGCCTCTGACTTAACCTCACAGGAAATCGAACGGTTGCGGCCTTACGTCTACGAACAGATTACTAAAGAAAATGACAAAACCCTTTTCTTGAAAGTTCACGATGCCTATAGCTATACTCGGGAAGGCATTCCATTACTTTCTAAAAAAGCAACCAAATCTGTTCTTTATCTCATACGAAATCCATTGGATGTGGCTGTCTCTTTTGCACATCACAGCAACCGACCTGTTGAAAAGATAATTCTTCGCATGGCTGACCCGAAGATGGCTCTTGTGGACAGCTCCAATCAACTGGCAAATCAGCTCAGGCAAAAACTGTTCAGCTGGAGCGGACACGTCCTCAGTTGGATTGAGGAACCAGATCTTAAGGTACTGGTGGTGCGCTACGAAGATATGCAAAGAATTCCAGAGGAGACCTTCAGCCAAGTAGTAAAATTCTTCGAGTTAGACTATAATATTGAACGCGTTCGTAAGGCACTTCGTTTTTCTAGCTTTGATGTTGTACAATCACAGGA
>JBATKL010000092.1:0-7139 GCA_049669385.1 Candidatus Electrothrix sp.
TGGTTCCAGCCCTACAATCCAACTGGCTCATTGCCCACGTTATTACCTGCTTTATCGGCTATGGTGCCTTTGCCGTTGCTGCTGGTATCGGAGTTGTCTATCTCCTGAAACATCTTGCTGTTCAGCGTAAATTCTCGCAGGACAACCTGCTTTCCACGCTTCCTGAACTACCCGTGCTTGACGATCTGACTCATAAAACCATCATCTTCGGTTTCATGTGGCTGACAGCCGGTATTATCACCGGAGCTGTCTGGGCTAACGAGGCATGGGGAACCTACTGGAGCTGGGATCCCAAGGAAACCTGGTCCATCATTACCTGGTTTGTCTATGCCTTGACTTTGCATGCTCGATTCACCCGAGGCTGGAACGGCCCCCGCATCGCTTGGCTGGCGATAATAGGTTTTCTTTCTGTCTTTTTTACCTACTTCGGTGTAAACTTTCTCTTAGCAGGGTTGCACAGTTACGGAGCCAGTTGAGAAGAACCGGATGGCCATCTTTCCCCCTGCTTGACAACATTCAGTTGATCTTTATCATTTTTCCAAAGGAGATGTAGCATGAAAAAGGCGTTACTATTCGGGATTGCTCTTGCTTTCGTCTGCTGCGCAGGACTAAGCGTCAGCACAGCAGCAGAGGAGGAGGCTCCAGCCAACCAAGGACCGGAAGTCATTAAAATCACCGACGGCACAGAAAAATCCATGAACCCTGCTTATTTTCCGCATTGGGATCATCAAAACCGCCTGAAGGATTCTGAGGACGGTCAGGGGAAAAAAAGCTGCGCTATCTGCCATCACGGCAAAGATGCTGACGGTAAACAAGTTGCCTATGCAGAGGCCGAAGAGCCGAAAAGCCAAAAATGCAGCACCTGCCATAATAAAAATGATGGCGGCATCACTCTTGAAGGAAAAATATCCGGTGTTCCTCTGCCGCTGACCTCACCCATCCAACGCGCAGGCCACGGTCGTTGTGCAGGATGTCATAAGGATGCAACAAGCACCGCGACACCTCTGGTCAACCTGATGATGTGTCCAACCTGCCATGCCAAATACAAAGACAAGGTAACAGAAGAAAAAGACAAATAAAAACGAACTGCCCCTAGCCACCAATTGGCTACGTATTAAAAAAGGCTGCCTGAGAAGGCAGCCTTTTTTATTGGAGAATTCAATCCGGTATGAAAGGGAGAGCGAACACAGGGATTCGCCCCTACTCGACGTGCATCCGGGAGATATCACCTATCTGCCGAACCAAGTCACCCAAGCCGGTCAACAGGTTTAAGCGGTTGGCCCGGATTGCTAAATCCTCATCCATCACCATCACATCATCAAAGAAGCGATCGACCGGCTCTTTCATGGTCAACATAGCTGCCAAGGCTTCGCTGTAGGCCCGGTTCTCAATCATTGGGCGCACCTGCTCCTGAACCGCAGTACAGGTTGAGAACAACTCTTTTTCCGCCTCTTCAGCAAAAAGGGCAGGATCAACCCCTGTTTCGAGATTCCCCTTGGTGATATTGCGGATCCGTTTAAAGGAACCTGCCAACACGGCAAACTCTTCCCGATTCCGCATGCTGTCCAAGGCCTCTATCCGAGCCAAACAATCAGTCAGATCATCAAAACCCGCCGAGGTCGCCGCCTCGACCACTTCCTGTTGCATTCCTGAGGCGATCAGGTCATTTTCAAAACGGAGACGAATAAAGTCGATGAGCTGTTCCAAGGTATCCTCTGCCGGGGTTACCTTGTCGGCATAGCCCTGCAAAGCCTGCTCAGCCAGCCCGACCAGGGAAAGAGACACATTATGATGGCGCAAAATAGAGATAATTCCCAAGGCTAATCGCCGCTGGCCAAAGGCATCCTTATTACCGGTAGGACGCTCATTGATGGCAAAACAACCCGCCATCGTGTCCATTCGATCAGCCAACCCGACTAGAGCACCGAGCAGAGAGGCAGGCAATTGCCCTCCTGCCCGAACCGGTTGGTAATGCTCATGCACAGCATCGGCAACCGCAGGCTTTTCGCCATCAAGCAGGGCATAATCCCGACCGATGATTCCCTGTAAGGAAGGGAATTCCCCGACCATCTCGGTCAGCAGGTCGGCCTTGGCCAATTGTGCGGCTCGCTTGGCCTCTTCCTGCATGTCCGGGGCCAGTCGCGCCGCCAGAAAAGCGGCAAGAGCAACCAGGCGTTCGCTCTTCTCCGCCATGGTTCCCAGCTTACGCTGAAAAATAATCCCGGAAAGATTCTTCATCCGATCAGCAAGGGGTTTCTCTTTGTCCTTGTTAAAGAAAAACAGCCCGTCCTCAAGGCGAGCCCGCAGAACACGCTCATGCCCGTTGGCTGCCATGACCTTATTCGTAACATCAGTATTATTCACAGCAACGAAAAAAGGCAGCAGAGCCCCCTCGCTGTCCTTCACGGGGAAATACTTTTGATGCTCACGCATGGAGGTGATCAGGGCTTCATCAGGCAGGGCCAAGAATTTTTCATCAAAGCTGCCGCAAATCCCCCAGGGGATTTCTACCAGATTAGTCACAGTATCAATCAGACCTTCATCCAAAACAGGCTGCCCTTTGTCTCCTACCCGCTCAGAGACCGCCTTTTTCACGGCATCAATAACAGCCTCACGTCGAGCAGCCTGGTCAACCATCACAGATTTGGCCAGCAAGATTTCCTGATAATGATCAAAATCTCGAATCTCCACCGGCGCTGGATCCATAAAACGATGCCCGAGGGTTGTTGCCCCGGTCCGTACCCCTTCAATCGTCAGATCAACAACCTTGCCGTCATACAGGGCTAAAAGCCATTGGAGAGGGCGGGCAAAGGTTATGCTGCTGTCTGCCCAGCGCATGGATTTAGGAAAGGGAAGAGAACGCAAAAGTTCATCCAGCAGCTTAGGGAGCAGCTCTCCGGTCTCCTGGCCCTTGATCTCTTCCACCGCCATCAGGTACTCGCCCTTCTTGGTCTCGATAATCTGTAAATCTTCCACAGCAACCCCTCGGGAACGGGCAAAACCCTGGGCGGCCTTGGTCGGCTGGCCATCCGCATCAAAAGCAGCCTTTTTAGCAGGCCCTGTGTGTTCCTGACGGCGATCTTCCTGACGAGTCTGGAGTCCGTCTATAGCCAAGGTCAGCCGGCGTGGCGTTCCCACGGTCCGAACCGCACCAAAACTCAATCCCAGCTCCTTGAGTTGCGCCTGAGAGGCCTGTTCCATAAAGGCCAAGGCGGGTTGTATATAACTGGCAGGTATCTCTTCTGTTCCGATTTCAAAAAGTAATTGTGTCATTGGTTCAACAGTCCAGGGGGTAATATTCAGGAAAACGGCATTTCCAAGATGAATGTAGGTAGGATATGCTCACAGGACGAATCGCTGTTCCGCCTTCAATCGACATCGGCACATTCCCTCTTTTCCTCGCATGATAGGCGAAAGAATACGAGAAAAGATATCATACCGGAAGATTTCCGACCCGGCAAGCAGTACCTGGAGATGATTATGTACCTTCCCAGAGATTGACGACAAAAAAGTTGCTTTTTCTCACCTCATCCTGTAATTATCCTTAACTCGTCTCAGCTCTAAAAAATCCGCCTTGCCCTCTATTTTTGCATGACATGAACAGTCTTTTATCTTTTTTTCGACTCCTCCATGCTCGCCGTCGCCTGATAACCGCTATGGCGGCCAGGGAAATACGTGCGCAGTATGTCGGCTCTTCGCTTGGGCTCCTGTGGACCCTGATTCATCCGCTCGTGATGATCTCGGTGTTCTGGTTTGTTTTCAGCATTGGCTTTAAGGCAAAGCCGCTTAACGACGTGCCGTTTATCGTCTGGCTGACAGCAGGGCTGGCTCCCTGGTACATCTTTTCCGATATTATCAGCGGCTCAACGAATATTATTGTCGCCCATAGCCATCTGGTGAAAAAGACCATTTTTTCGCCGCAGATCCTGCCGGTGGTGAAGATCCTGTCCAGCCTGGTCACCCATGCAATTTTTTTACTCGTTCTGCTGGTTCTGCTTGTCTTTCAAGGGATGCCCTTCAGTGTATATTATTTCCAGGCCGGTTATTATCTCTTGTGCATGTTAGTCCTTGCCCTGGGGCTTTCTTGGACCTTATCCGCGCTGAATGTTTTTGTCCGTGATGTGGCCCAACTTGTCACCGTTCTTCTTCAGGTCGGCTTCTGGGTTACCCCCATTTTCTGGGACATCACAATGATGCCCCCAAAGGTGCAATGGTTTCTCAAGCTGAACCCTGTCTACTATATTATCCAGGGATATCGGGACTCATTTATCACCTTTCAGCCCTTTTGGAACCATCTGTCATACACTGTGTATTACTGGCTGTTCACTCTTGGAGTACTGGTCAGCGGTGCATTTATTTTCAAGAAACTGAAACCTCAGTTTCCCGACGTGCTGTAACCCTATGTCTGATTCGGCAATCTCGGTTCATAATGTAACCAAAACATACTCGCTCTATCAAAAACCAATACATCGGCTTTTAGAGCTTTTCCATCCGTTCGGCAAGAAATACCATACGCCGTTTTGCGCACTCAATAATATTAATTTTGATATTAAAAAAGGGCAGGCCCTCGGTGTCATAGGGAGAAACGGGAGCGGTAAGTCATCCTTGCTTCAGCTGATCACCGGCATTCAGCAACCAACCGCAGGAACTGTCGTGGTGAACGGACGCATCTCTGCCCTGCTTGAGCTTGGTGCTGGTTTTAATCCGGAATTCACTGGCAGGGAAAACGTTTACCTCAATACAGCCATTCAAGGTTTCTCTGAAGAAGATACTGACGAGCGATTTCAAAGGATAGCGGATTTCGCTGATATCGGAGATTTTATTGACCGCCCGGTCAAAACCTACTCCAGCGGTATGTATATCCGGCTGGCCTTTGCTGCGGCGATCAGCGTACAGCCGGAAATCCTGATTGTTGACGAGGCCCTTTCTGTCGGGGATATCTTTTTTCAGCAGAAGTGCATGACCCATATGAAGAAGATGATGGAAGACTGTACCATTGTCCTCGTCAGCCATGATATGCACTCCATTGTCAACCTTTGCGACCACGTTCTGCTGCTCGAAAATGGACACATCACCTTTGCTGGTGCCCCGATGGAAGGAGTGAGTCAGTACACCAAAATACTCCACGACGAGCATTTTAGTGGGGGGCAAGAAGCAAAAAAGGTCGAGCGTGCCGAGAGAGTACCACAAGATATTACTAAAAAAATTGCAAAGGTAGCAGAAGATTTTTCCCAATGGACACGCGTACCTGACAAAAAGCGCTCCGGTGTTGAGCAGGTTACTATTGATTCCTTAAGCATCACCAGTCAGGGAAAGCCGATCAATATAGTGCAAAAAGGCGACATCGTCACTATCCGGCTGCTGATTCATGCTGTCACAGATATGGACGAGATCATCTTTGGCTATAATATCAAGGACAGGGTCGGCAATGCGGTCTTTGGCGAAAACAGCCTCTGTCTTGACGCGTCGGCTCTGCATCTTGATGCTGACTATAATATGGTTGAGTATTCGTTCAGCTGGCCGGAAGTATACCCCGATAAATACACCATTACTGTAGGCATTGGCCAGGGTTTGGTTCCCCTGGGGCATGTTATACAATGCTGGGCCCATGATATAGCCTCGATAACAGCTGTAACACCGGGACGATCCATCCACGGCATGTTTAACAACAAACTGGATGCACTGGAAATAACCCCTATGCAGTTGGAGAAAGATTCGCTGTAAACGATGTTACCTTCAGTCCCACTCACCTGATATCAACCCCCTTCTCTTTCTGATGAAAATAGGTATACTTCTCGGCTCCCCACGTATTAATGGAGGAACCTATGTTATTTATGAGCACGCCTCCCGGCTCCAAAGAAAGGGGCATCACGTTATCCTGGTAACCAAGCAGGAGGTGACACCGGAAGAACATGCGTGGCATTCCTCTGCCCATGAGCTGGAATGGCTCACCTTGGAACAGGCTCAGAGCGAATCCTTTGATATGGTCCTAGCAACGTGGTGGCAGAGCCCTTTTCTGCTCCATGAACTTCAAGCCACCCATTACGCCTATTTTGTCCAGTCCATAGAGACTCGTTTTTTCGAAGAATCAGACCCGACAAATTACAACACAAAAGATTTGGGCGTATTATGGCAGAGAATTTGCGAAAAAACCTATTCCTATGCCCTGCCGATCATCACGGAGGCTGCTTGGATTCAGGAGTATATCTACAAAAAATACAATAATCACCCTCAACTGGTCCGTAACGGCATCCGCAAGGATATCTATACTGCCGAAGGCAAGGCCGTAGCTCCCCGCGAACCGGGCCGTTTCCGGGTTTTAGTGGAAGGTCCTGTTGATGTTGCCTATAAAAATGTTCCCACCTCCATCAGACTGGCAAAAGAAGCCGGGGCCGATGAAATCTGGCTCCTCACCTCATCAGCTGTTGATGAGTACGAGCATGTTGACCGCGTCTTCTCCCAGGTTCCGATCCATGAAACCCCGGAAATCTACCGTTCCTGCGACCTCCTGCTCAAGCTGAGTTATGTCGAAGGGATGTTCGGCCCTCCCTTGGAAATATTTCATTGCGGCGGCACAGCCTTAGTCTATGACGTCACCGGTCATGACGAGTACATTGTGCATGACCAAAACAGTTATGTCGTTGCACGAGATGAGGAGGAAGAGGTTGTTCGTTATCTTCGCCATCTCAGAGAAAATCCACAGGAGCTCGATCGTCTCAAACAGGGGGCGATGCAGACTGCCTCGCAATGGCCCGACTGGGATAAGTGCTCTGATCTGTTTGAAGAAGCACTGGTAGAGATAGCAGCCAAACGACCGACAAGCAGAGAATACCTCAAACGGTACACAGAAGAACTGTTTGAGGCGAAAAAGCCTCTTCTGAAAGCTAAGGCGTATGATATCTTTGCGGACAGGGAAAAGGCTGTCTGGGAAGAAAAGGCAACAGATACGAATAATTTCATTGAATTCTATTGGGATGGGCAAGGAAATTTCAACCCGGAGAATACTCAATGGCGACATTATCCAAGCGAAGAATGGGCGACTGTTTCTTTTGAATTAAAGGCCGAAGAAGTACCCCTCTGGCTCCGGCTAGACCCCGGTGTGCAGATTGGTATTATTGCAATTGCATTTATCACGGTGC
>JBATKL010000093.1:0-4630 GCA_049669385.1 Candidatus Electrothrix sp.
GCGGAAGATGCAGCGCGGCAGGAAGAGCTACGCTCTGATCCAAAGAATCAAAGCGAAAACGTCATGATTGTCGACCTGCTCCGTAATGATTTGGGGCGGCTCCTTTACGCAGATGATCAGGAAAAGCAAAAAAAACAGGATAAAACACAAGGCAGGGTCCAGCCTCGATCACTCTTTGATGTGGAGATCTATGAATCCCTTCTGCAAATGACGTCCACCATTGACGGGGTTTTAACGCAACAAAAGGCACAACAAAAACAACTAGATTCACAGAATCCCAAAGCAACAGGCACCAGCCCACTTCCTTTCCGACAGCTTATCGAGGCCCTCTTTCCCTGCGGATCAGTGACCGGTGCCCCGAAAATACGTACCATGGAAATCATTCACGAGCTGGAGCAACAGCCCAGAGGCGTGTACTGCGGGGCTATCGGCTATACCGGGCCGGACCAAAGCTGTTTCAATGTGCCGATCCGCACCTTGGAACTGGGCAAGGGACAGGGCAGGATGGGGATTGGCTCAGGCATTGTTACGGACTCAGTTGCTGAGGCGGAATGGGAGGAATGCCTGCTCAAGAGTCATTTTCTCACCAAGAGCAAGGCTGATTTCCAGCTCATTGAGACCCTGCTCTGGCACCCTGAAAACGGTTATTTTTTGCTCAAATATCACATGGAGCGACTGGAGGATTCTGCCCGCTACTTTCATTTCTGCCATGATCCCGAGGAAGTTCGTCGTTGTTTAGACGAGACTGCATCGGACCTGGTGGAGCTGAGCACGGACCTACAAAACAAACGAGTACGCCTGTTGCTTCATCGAGATGGTCGCCTGGAAATAAGCTCCGTGCTCTTAGCTGAGCCTCACTTAGCTGAGCCTCAGTCACCTGCTGCGGTTATTTTTTCCGAAGAACAGGTGGATGCAAGCGATCCCCATCGCCTCCATAAAACAACCCGCCGGGAACTCTATACCCGTGAATTCCAGCGAGCCACAGAACAAGGCTGCTACGATATCCTGTTCACCAATACAGCCGGAGAAATCACAGAGGGCGCGATCACCAACATCTTTCTTCGCCTGAAAAAGAACGAACGCCTCCTGACCCCACCAGCGGGTTGCGGTCTGCTGGCAGGGACCTACAGACGAATGCTCCTGGAACAAGGGCAAGCGATTGAGCAGGTGCTGACAATGGAGGATCTCGTCAAGGCGGAAGAGCTGTATCTGGCTAATTCCGTACGCGGGCTTGTACCGGTTCGATTACGACAGGAGCAGACAGAGTAATCGCCTTTTTGCTGGTAATCCGCAGCCTCAACGTTTACTATTCGGGAATTACCGCCTGATCCTGGCGCCACCTTGAAACTTGCAGCAGAAAACCTCTATGAACGAACAACCTGATCCGTCCTGGACGCCTGAAGAATATCATGGGGTCCAGCCCTTTGCTCTGGTAAAATATTTCTCCTTTACCTCGCTTTCTGTCATCTTGGTGGCCTCCTTTGTTTTGACCTGGAGTTTTTCCAATAATGCTAGAGACACCATGCTGGATCGAAGTGAGAGCTATTCCCGCATGTTTGCCGAGAACTTAAATCGTCAGGTGTTTCATAGTTTTGTCATCCCTACGGTGATTCGTTTCGGACGTATTGCGCTTTCTGATGATACCCAATTTGAGCTGCTGGATCAGATGGTGCATAATATCACCCGAGGTATGAACATCGAGGCGGTCACCATCTTTGACTCCCGTGAGAATATCGTCTCCTACTCCACGGACGGAGCCTTGGTGGGTAAAAAAAATATCGGCGGACTTGAATACAAGAAGGCCTTGGCCGGAGAAAGTACTTCCGTGCTGATCTCCAACGGGTCTATGCTCAACCTGCTGCCCGGTTCCTCCCCAATGTTCTGCACCCTTAAGACCTTTGTCCCTTTTCGTCAGGAGCGACGGGTCGGTGATCGTTCTGGCGAGATCATGGGCGTCATCCTGGTGGTCAAGGATCTCTCAGAGGATCTGGAAGCAGTAGTTTCCTTGCAGCTCAGGGTCATGCTGCTTTCCTTGACCGTTATGGGCATCTTGTTTGCAGTCCTCAGCGCCATCGTGATTCGGGCCAACCGAATCATGGAGGATCGGGCTGAAGAGCGACGGGAGCTGGAAAAACAGCTGCACGAAGCTCAACGGCTGGCCGTGCTGGGCAGTATGGTCGCCTCTGTTTCCCATGAGATCAAAAACCCCCTGGGCATTGTCCGCTCCACAGCGGAAATCCTTGGTAAACGGCTCGCCAAACTGGCACCGGGTAACGAGCATCTCGCCAAGATTATTGTTGATGAAATTACCCGGCTGGACGGTATTGTCCGAGAATTTCTTGACTTTGCTCGACCCAAAACTCCGGCCAAGGCGTCTGGCTCCTTCAATCGCCTTGTGCATCGGTTGTCCTTGTTTATGGACGTCGAGTTCAGCGATAAGCACATTGAACTGATTGATCAACGAGATCCTGAGCTGCCTGAATGCGCTATGGACGAGGATCAGATCTATCAGGTGCTGCTCAATATTGTTTTTAACGCCATTCATGCTATGCCCGAGGGCGGTAAATTAACAGTTCGCACCTTTACAGGGCCTGAAGAAATCTCGCTGGCAATCACGGATACCGGAGCTGGCATGCCGCCGGAAAAACTGGCGCAGATTTTCACCCCCTTCTTTACGGATAAAAATCGAGGAACTGGCCTAGGACTGGCTATTACCAAGAATATTGTGGAGCAGCATGGAGGTGAAATCGCGGTTGAGAGTGCGGAAGGGGTGGGGACGACCTTTACTGTGACCTTGCCTGGGGACTGATGACCGATTAATGACCGCCATACAAAACTTCCGCTTCTCCATAGACCGAGGCGGCACCTTCACCGATGTCTACGCCGAGGTTCCCGATAAACAAGGAAAGCCCGGCTTTCGTACCATCAAGCTCCTCTCCGAAGACCCGGCCAATTACCCGGACGCTCCCCGTGAGGGGATCCGCCGTATCCTGGCGGAGTTCGGCATTCCCCTGAAAGACGGCCTACTGGACAGCTCCCGGATCGAGTGGATCCGCATGGGCACCACCGTGGCCACTAATGCCCTGCTGGAACGTAAGGGTGCCCGCACCGCTCTGGTCACCACCAAGGGCTTCGGTGACATTCTCCAGATCGGCAATCAAGATCGGCCCGATCTCTTTGACCTGAAGATCGTAAAACCCGACCTGCTCTATGAGAAGGTCATTGAGGTGGAAGAACGCCTGCTGCTCCTCAAAAGCGACGAGGAAGCAGCCCGGCAGGAAACGCAGGGGCGCAAGATTATCACCGCTACCAGCGGCGAACGTTTTGCCGTGCTGGCCCAGCCCGATTTGACCGCGTTGAAACCCCGCTTGCAGGCGATCTTGGATCAAGGCATTACCTCTGTAGCTATAGTCTTTGTCCATGCCTACAGTTGCCCGCAGCACGAGGAGGCCGTGGGCAAAGTAGCCCGTAAGCTGGGCTTTGTGCAGGTTTCCCTGTCCTCTCAGGTCATGCCAGCGGTCAGGCTGGTTTCGCGCGGGGACACCACCATGGTGGATGCCTACCTCACCCCCCATATCCAAACGTATCTGAACAGCTTTCGCTCTGGCTTTGCAGGCGGGTTAGAGGATAACAAGCTCCTTTTTATGCAGTCGGACGGCGGCCTAGCCAGGGCTGATAATTTCACTGGCTCACGAGCTGTGCTTTCCGGGCCTGCGGGCGGAGTGATCGGCTATGGCCGAGGTGTTTGGAATCCCATCAGCAAGGAGCCGGTCATCGGCTTTGACATGGGCGGCACCTCCACTGATGTCTCTCGCTTTGCCGGGGAGCCCGAGTTGACCTTTGAAAACTGCACTGCCGGGGTGCGCATTCATGCCCCGCAGCTGGACATCCGCACAGTGGCGGCAGGCGGCGGCTCCCGCCTTTTCTTTGATAACGGCATGTTTCGGGTAGGGCCGGAATCCGCAGGTGCCCATCCCGGCCCGGTCTGCTACCGCAAGAACGGCTACCTGACCGTGACTGATGCCAATCTCGTGCTCGGTCGTCTCCAACCCGAGTATTTTCCTCATATCTTCGGCTCTGACGAGGATCAGCCCCTGGACCGGGAAGCAGCCCGTGCTGCCCTGGCTGAGCTGACTGCTGAAATCAATACTTCCTCTGTCGATCAAGGTCACCCACCCCTCTCTGTCGAAGAGGTGGCCCTGGGCTTTCTCCGGGTGGCAGACGAAGTCATGGTCCGCCCTATCCGGGAGATCTCGGTGATGCGCGGCTTTGACATCCGCGAGCATATCCTGGCGGTGTTCGGCGGGGCCGGTGCTCAACATGCCTGTTCCGTGGCCCGGATCCTGGGGATCCGCAAGGTGGTTGTTCATCGTTTTTCCGGGATCCTCTCGGCCTGCGGCATGGGCATGGCCGATACCACGGTTGATCGACGTCAGCCTGCGGCTGCCCAATTAGGGCCGGATGCCCTGAAAATCATGGGTGAGGAACTTGCCCACCTCCGCACCGCCACTGAGCAGGAGCTCCTTAACCAAGGTATCTCGCCCGCGCGGATCACCAGTCAATCCTTCCTCAACCTGCGCTATGCAGGCACAGACACGGCCCTGATGATTACAGAGCCGGAAGACGGTGA
>JBATKL010000094.1:0-2368 GCA_049669385.1 Candidatus Electrothrix sp.
AGCAGCAGCTCGGGTACAGCGGCCTGCGGTTGATCGGCCAGTTCCTCAACCTGTATCTGCTTTGCGAACACGACCAGCAACTCGTGGTGATTGATCAGCATGCGGCCCATGAGCGTATCCTCTACCAGCAGCTTCGCACAGCCTATGAGCAACAAGCTGTTGCTGTGCAAAATCTTCTTTTCCCCGTGACCGTGGAATTAGGGCCTGATCATGCAGATACCTTGGAGCAGGAGGCTGAGGCGGTCGCAGCCCTGGGCCTTACAGTTGAGTTTTTTGGTGACACCACCTGGGTCATCAAGGCAGTACCGGCTCTGGTCGGCAAGGTTTCTCCCCAGGAGGTCTTGTTTGATATTCTCGACGGGCTGGCCGCTCGTTCGGGACCCTCTCGTTCTGAGGCTGTGCCGGAATGCATTGACAACCTGCTGGCCTCTATGGCCTGCAAGGCCGCTATCAAATCAGGAAATCGACTGCACCCAGAAGAGATGCTCGCCCTTCTTCGGCAGATGGAACAGAGCGAGTTTTTTTCTCACTGTCCCCACGGCAGGCCGGTTCTGAAAACCTTTTCTCGCTCTGATGTGGAAAAATGGTTCAGAAGGAGCTGAAGAGCAAGGAACGGGGACCTATAAGTTATGCAAGAGGAGGCGGACATGATGAATCAGGACCAGTTGAACAGTCTCATTATTGCTGAGTTGCCAGTAGCTCTTTTTGTCGTGGATGGGGAATATAACATCATCGAGTTTAATCCTGCTGCTGAGAAAGTCACCGGGATGAAACGACAGGAGGTCCTTGGATACTCCTGTTCAGAGGTGCTCTCCTCTAACCTCTGCGAACATTATTGTCCGCTCCAAGAAAGTATGGCAACTGGCGAGCCCTGTCTTGACAGAGAGGCTATTATCCGGACGCGTAACGGTGATGAAATCCCTATTATTCTCTCCGGATATGCAATAAGAGAGGACAGCGGAGAATTGCTCTGCTGCATAGAGATATTTCGGGACGCGACCGACACCAAGGAGCTTGCAGCCCATAAGCGCAATCTGATCTCTCTTTTCACCCATGATCTTAAAGCACCTGTGATGATCACTGGCGGTTTTGTTCATCGTCTCCTGGAAGGTAAGGCCGGGCCGCTGAATGAAAAACAGGCCAGCTATCTTCGAATTATTCAGAACGAACTGAAGCGCCAGGAAGAATATATCCAATCTTTTCTTGATACTTCTAGGATTGAGTCAGGTCGGATAGAACTGGAAATGCAACCTTGTGAGTTTGAGAGTCTGCTCAAGGACATCGTCACTGGGTTTAAGGTGCAGGCTGCCTTGAAACGAATCGACATAGAGCTGAAAATGGCAGAGGGGCTGGGGCAAGGCCTTCTTGATAAATTGCATTTTGGGCGGGTGATTTCTAATCTCTTGGATAATGCTATTAAATACTCGCAATGCGACACCCGTGTTCAGGTTCGGGTTCGTCAGACAGAGGAGCATTTTATTTTTGAGGTCAGGGATCAGGGCCCTGGCATCTCTTTGCAGAATCAGGTTCATGTTTTTGATTATTATTTTCGCCCTGCTCGGCAGCATTGCTGTGGGCCGGCAAAGGGGAGCGGGTTGGGGCTGGCAGCGGTCAAGGCCATTGTTGAGGCCCATGCGGGCTCAGTCTGGTTGCGTAGTATTCCGGGTGAAGGATGCACCTTTTTTGTTTCTTTGCCGAAGTAGCGGTTATAGGTTTGTTTGAGCTACTCTGATTCAGAGGGGGGATCAGAGACCAACCACTTAACCAAAGTGCGGAACAGCTCATCTTCATTGAGTGGTTTGCAAATATGGTCATTCATGCCAGCTGCCCTGCTCTTTTCCATGTCACTTGCCATGACATTCGCCGTCATGGCAAGCACCGGAAGTTTTTTGAATTTTTCCTGCTTTCGAATTTCCCTACAGGCGGTGTATCCGTCCATAACCGGCATTTGAATATCCATCAAGACGCAGTCAACACGCTCTGATTCCAAAATCTTCAAGGCTTCTTCACCGTTTTCTGCCTGGAGAACAATGATTTTTTTCCGCCGGAACAATATTGCCGCCAGTTCCATATTAAAAGGGTTGTCCTCTGTTAAAAGAATTCTTTTCCCTTTTAACTTGGATATTTTTTTAATTTGTTTCGTCTGCTCCAGCGGTAATCGGCGGGGGTCACCTTTTTTAAGTTGCAGAGTGAAATGGAAGCAAGAGCCATGATTCAGTTCACTTTCCACCGATATTTCGCCTCCCATCATTCTTACCAGATTCTGACTGATCACCAACCCCAAACCAGTGCCGCCATATTGTCGAGTAGTGCTGTTGTCCGCCTGACAGAAAGGGTTAAAGAGTTTACCAAGCTGTTCTGTGCTCAT
>JBATKL010000095.1:0-7162 GCA_049669385.1 Candidatus Electrothrix sp.
GCCCAGGATTCAGCCGTACACGGTCGGATAGTCGCTCTTTCTCCCGCAATGCGTCGACAATACGCTGAAGATTATTTCCGTACTTAGCTGCGTGTTCTCTGCGAAAACGACGTATCTCTTCAACAATAGGATCATCAATCATCTGTTTCTCCTCCTAGCTCTTCCGGCGAACAAAGCTGCGGACAGGCATAGCCGCAGGATCCCACCAACCCGGTGATCGCCGCCTTTTTCTCGGCGTTATTGATATGCTTAAAGTTCCAAGTTAAAAGATAATCGCTTCCCTGTGCCGCCGCAATGCCTATATGCAGAGCGTCATCCTCGCTGCCTGCCGGTACGGCTTTTTCCTCCAGCAGAAGATTCGCCACCCGGACAGCTTCATCGGAAATAGACAGACTCGGAATATCGACAACCTTGCTCTTTCGCAACTCGGCTGCCGCAGTATCCCCTCTGCTGATTTCTTCTTCCACAAGGATAGAAATACGCAGCTCAAAGCGATGCCGCTGCGTATCCCACCAATCAGCAGTGACCGCCTGTCTTCCGGCAATAACAACATCCCGACTCGGACGAGAAGTCAGATAGCTGACAACGGATGACTCAATATATATAATCGGTTTCATAAGAATTACGCTCCATACCGCTTAAAGGACATCCCTGACAGCCCGGAGATTCCTCTCTTCGGGCCGGGAAGCTTCGGTTCACCATCACGTATTCTTCAATACGGTAGAATAACCACCTTGTTCTGCTTAAACAACGGCACCAGCAAGCGATGCCGTTTGGTGTCCACACCAAGATCAGCCGGAGAAACCAACTTATCCGCCAGCACGGTAAACTTCCCGTCCTTCCCCTGCGCATAAATCGCAGAACCTTCCCAGCTTGAAACAACCAGCCGCCCGTCGTCCAACCTGACCAGACCATCTAAGCCGCCAGCTGGTGGTTTCGGCAGGCTCATCCCTTGTCCGGCAGAATCAATGCTAAACAGCTCCCCTGAACCCAAGGTGTTCACAATAATCCGATCATTATCATACCAGATACCGTTGGGATGGCCCATCTCCTTATCCTGAACAATGACCTTGTATTTGCCGTCAGCCCAGACCTGATACACCGCATCGGTGCCGGATGGTTCCATTCCTCCGGCAAAACCGGTGTCGGTCACATACACTGAGCCGTCCGGGCCGGGTGTTATCCCGTTGAGAAAAGTGCTGCCTTTGATGTCGATTGATGCCTGCTGTTCGCCGCTGGGCAGGGCAAAGACCTGCACCTGATTGAGATCAGCGATAAACAAGTTTTTACCAACAACAGCCATGCCCTTGGGCGCATTCAGGGTCACGCCGTCTTTGGTTCCGTCAAGCCATTTGAGCGCAACAACGCTGCCGTCAGGTTGCAGCTTGGAAATGAACCCATTGCCGTCAGCTTCAGCTGAACTGCCGTTGATGTTGCTTACGAGGTAGACATCTTCATCGGCAGAGTATTCAACCGACTCAGGCGTTGCAAAACCGACATCGCTGACCGCGATGCGTTTGGGTCCTCAAGCACCACATCTCCCTGTTGTCGAAAAGACCATCAGAAGAAGAACTATAAGAGAAGATATTTGCCCTGTTTTGTTCATCGCTATTTTCCTCAGTGTTGTTTCCCGGAAGGGTCTGAACATCAAATTAGTGGCTCTCGTGCTCAAAGTCCTCTTCCTGATGATGTTTTTCCAGCGCAACCAATTTTTCAGCCAGCTTATCTGTCGTTGCCAGCACAGTAACAGGTTGTGCTCGAGTCTGGATACCCAGATAGAATTCTTTGGCGATCGGCCAGAGTTTGTGGATGCGTCGCACGTTTTGTTGTGATTCTTCGGGATGGTTTTCGTGTTCGGCGATCGTGCTGAGCCCAGCCTCGAATTTGGCGATTGAGTCCTTGAGGTGAATAAAATCGTTTTTATCGTCAAGTCCGGCGTGATGGGCAATATAATACTTGTTGATCCTCTCCAATAAGCGCAGCTGGCGTTGGATATCGCCTAACGTTCTTTCCACGACGGTTCTGTTTTTCGGCAAATATGCTTGAGCAAGGATCTCTGCATCTTCAAAGAGGGCCTCACTAGCATCTATGGCAATTTTGCCGTTTTTTTTGCTATAGGGTTGCGGCAGAATAGCTTTGAGTTGTTGATAGGAGGAAACGATACGCTTCATCGTTTTTTCCTCTTTTTTGCCTTTGATACCTTGTTGCAGTATCGGTATGTTCTTGTCAAATTCAACTAGGCCTTCCTGCATCTGCTGAAAAGCTATCTCATACCGTATGTCCATCTCTTTGTAAATATATGATTTAGCGATTTTCTGGCTCGCGTGCTGAATTTTACAGGCTGCATTCGAAATCTGCAATTCGTTGTCATTCGCGTTGTCATTCGCGTTGTCATTCGCCATCACCTCGGCAACGGAAAAACAGAGTGTACAGAAAAAGAAAAGAACAAGGGTGTGCAGGGTTTTCTTGGGCATGATGCTCATTAAATGTTGTTTTTATCTCGGTAGATATATTGTTATTGGTAGGCTGTGGCCGACTGATATGGCCGACTAATATGGCCTGCCATGCCTTAATGGACACACCGCGTACTGCTGCGTATCGTTTATATTTGTTTCGCGTTTCTCTGCTGAGGAAAAGGCACTGTGCAACGTGGAGAGAAACCGATCACTCTTTCTTTCTCGTCCCTGTAGCATCTTTTGTTTTTTTATCTCGATTTTCCCGCCCGATAAATTGAATCATGCAGGATGTTCTGTGCTGGCAGTAATCTCCTGGATGCCGACAAGCTGCTTGTTCCGCATCCATTTTTTCTCCGTATTTGGCGCATTCAAGTTCCATCATTTTGCTCCGTAACTGGATTTTTCTGATATTTTCAAAAAAACTCCGTGCAAAAAAGAGTACATTTATGCCGCTGAGCCGCCTTTGTCAAGGTTCTTTCGTTTGCTTGTTGTAACCTGTCTGTTCAGCAGACTTGTCAAATCAGCATGATTTATATTATATAGGGGACAGCAAGATCAAAAATACGTTAACTTTGTTTCCCGCGCTTGCGCGGGTGCTCATTTGAGGAAAAAATATGTGCCCTGTCGCCTTGACCGACACCGTTACTGTTACCTATACGGCTTCTCTGGAAACCGGAGAATTGATTGAAAAAAGAGATGAAACAAATCCGGCTACCGTGTCCATCGGCAGCGGAGTCATATGCCGGGCTGTTGAGGCCTGTCTGTTCGGCATGGAGCCGGGACAGCGGAGGGTGATCCGGGTGGATCCCGAGGATGCTTACGGGCTGCATGAAAAGGAGTTGGTCCAGCAGATTCCCTTGGCGCATTTTGAAGGAAAGCTTGATCCAAAACAGGGAATGATTCTTTCTCTGGCTGTGGATAGAGACGGCGAGCAGCATAAGGTGCCAGCGATGATCACTGAGGTGCATGAGGACAGTATTACAGTGGATTATAATCATCCGCTGGCCGGGCGGCCCATTGTCTATGAGGTCGCGCTGATCAATATCAATTCCTGATTCCGCTGACACAGCGTTCGGTGACTAGGAATTTTCCAAAAATAAGCTCCCCATTTTTGGTATATGTTGTAGGGGTAGGCCCCTGTGCCTACCCGGTATGCAAGGGCGAACACAGGGATTCCTCCCTACAGCACCCGGCATAATGGGTAAGATATTTCTTGTTAAATTGTTTGTTTATCCTGGGCCGGGAACTCGGCTTGCCGTTCTTCGGTGAAATAACAAAAGCGGTCCCAGGAAACCTCGGTCCCTGAAATCGGGCAGCGGAGAGCGACCTTTTTCTCGTCAACTCCTATGACCAGCCAGTCACCTTTACGCGGGCCATCTTCGATATGTATTTTTTGGCCTGGAGTAAAGGGATATCGTTTGCAGAAAAGGACTGTTTCGCTCATTATTTTTTCCTTGATCAAGAGGGGGGCCGCCGAGGGATAAAAGGATGTCGAATGTTATGCATAATAAACCGGAATCGGGAAGGGGTGTCAATCCGTTTCAGCAACTTGATCAAATTGTCAGGAAGCTGCGTTCACCGGACGGCTGTCCTTGGGATCAGCAGCAGACCGGGAAAACGCTGAAGAAATACCTCTTGGAAGAGGCTGCGGAGTTAGCCGAGGGCATTGACAGTGGAGATCAAGAGCATATCCGGGAAGAAATAGGTGATATGTATTTTATCCTGGCTCTTCTCGCTCTTGTTTACGAGGAAAAGGACGGTATTTCCGTCACAGATCCTGTTCAGAAGATCTGTGCCAAGATGGTGCGTCGTCATCCCCATGTTTTTGCCCGCACAGAAGGACAATCAGGGCAATCCTTATCCAAAGAACAGCTTCGGGAGCAGTGGGAGCGAATCAAGGAGGAGGAAGAAGTTCAAAAGACTGAAGGGGCAGCGGGGAAGAAAAAATGAGAGAGGAAGAAGCACCTTATTTCTATGGGTTCACTCGCCCTGTTTCGTTTTTTTCCTTGAAAAGATGTTCCATAGTTGAGGAAGAGTGCGCTTTTTGTTAGTGTACGGCGTTGGTAATACCTTGTAGTTGTTGTTCGTCCATTATATTTGGCGGATAATTTTTTCAAAGAGATCGCGTGAGGAGGATGTATGAAGGTTCTGGTCATTGGTTCCGGTGGCAGGGAACATGCCTTGGTTTGGAAATTAAGCCAGTCGGAAAAGGTACGATCCATCTGCTGTGCACCCGGAAATGCCGGAATAAAAAAAATGGCATCCTGTGCCAAGATCAGCTCAGATGATATTGAAGGGCTGCTTGAGTTTGCCAAGAAAGAGAATGTTGATCTGACCATAGTGGGGCCAGAAGATGCTTTGGCCGCCGGTATTGTTGATCGCTTTGAAGAGGAAGGTCTCCGTATTTTTGGGCCGAGTACAGCTGCTGCCGAGTTGGAAAGCAGTAAGGTATTCTGTAAAGATTTTCTCGAAAAATATAATATTCCCACCGCAGCATATAAGGCCTTTGATAAGCCTGGCGCGGCAAAAAAGTACATCGAAAAAATAGGTGCGCCCTGTGTAGTTAAAGCTGACGGGCTGGCTGCGGGTAAAGGGGTTATTATCTGTCAGACTGAAGATGAGGCCAAGGAAACCGTTGACCAGATGATGAAGGAAAATGCCTTTGGCGATGCAGGCAGCACTGTGGTCATTGAAGAGTTTCTCGTTGGCGAGGAGGCCTCCTTTATCGCCTTTGTTGACGGCGAAACCGTGTTGCCCCTGCCTTCATCTCAGGATCATAAGGCTGTTTTTGAAGGCGATCGCGGGCCGAATACCGGCGGTATGGGCGCCTATTCACCGGCCCCGATCATGGATGAAGGCATGAGCATGCGGGTGATGAACGAGGTCATGTTGCCCACCGTGCGAGGAATGGCGGAAGAAGGTCGTCCTTTTAAAGGCATGTTGTACGCTGGCATGATGATTGACGGCGACCGGATCAATGTGCTGGAGTTTAACTGTCGTTTCGGGGATCCAGAATGCCAGCCTCTGCTCATGCGTCTGCAAACCGATTTGGTGGAGATTTTGGACAAGGCCATTGATGGCAAGCTTAATGAGGTCGAGCTGGAGATTGATCCCCGACCTGCTGTCTGTGTTGTCATGGCCTCAGAAGGATATCCGGGTAATTACATCACCGGCAAGCCGATCACCGGCCTTGTCAATGCTGCAAAGTTGAGAGATGTCATGATCTTTCATGCCGGTACCGCTATTGAAAACCGGAGAACTGTGACCGCTGGTGGCAGGGTATTTGGCGTCACTGCAATGGACACTACGGTGAGCAAGGCCATTGAGCGGGCCTATAAGGCAGTGGATAAGATCAGGTGGAAAGGGTGTTATTATCGTCGGGATATCGGGCATCGTGCTGTTTCTCATCTGAAGAAAAATTGCGGCCCCTTGGTGGGTGTGGTTATGGGCTCGGATTCTGATCTTCCTGTTATGCGGGCGGCCACGGATTTCCTTGACTCGGTAGGCATTAAGAATGAGATCAGGATTTCTTCGGCCCACCGTACGCCGGAGCAGGCTGCGGAATATGCCCGGACTGCTGCTCAACGTGGTTTGAAAATTATTATTGCTGGAGCCGGGATGGCTGCTCATTTGGCTGGAGTATTGGCTGCTCATACCACCCTGCCGGTGATCGGGGTTCCTATTGATGCCTCCTCCCTGAACGGGCTGGATGCCCTGTTGTCCACTGTGCAGATGCCTCCGGGTATCCCTGTGGGAACGATGGGGATTGGCAAGGCCGGTGCGAAGAATGCTGCGGTTTTTGCGGCTCGGATTCTTGCGACAAGCAATCCGGAATTGGTTGCGGCCCTTGAACAGCACAGTCGGGATATGGCAGCCCAGGTAGAGGCTAAAAATAAAGCCCTTGCCGAGGGATAAGAGCACGATCTCCAGTGCTCTGTTCTGCTTCAGATCCGGCTGCCCTTGACGAGGCAGCTCGTTTGCTTCGTCAAGGCGGCCTGATTGCCTTTCCCACAGAGACCTATTATGGCCTCGGCGTTGATCCCTTCAATATCGAGGCTCTTCAACGTTTATTTGCGGTAAAACAACGCCAGCTGGACAAGCCCGTTCTGGTTCTGGTTGCTGAACAAAATCAGGTCGTTCATCTGGTCGCTGAAGTTCCAGACGTCATGCGCAGGCTCATGACAGCCTTTTGGCCCGGTCCGCTTACCTTGGTTTTTCCGGGACGGTCAACCCTGCCGCCCCTTCTCACCGGCGGTACCGGAAATATCGGTATTCGTCAATCGCCCCACCCCCTTGCTTCCCAACTCCTTTATGCCTTTGGTGGTCCGATTACCGCGACCAGTGCCAATCGCTCCGGTGCTCCCCCTGCAATAACTGCTGCTGAGATCCAAGCGAGCTTGGGCTCTGAAATTGATTTGATTTTGGACGGTGGTACTACTCCTGGCGGTGCTGGCTCTACCTTGGTTGGTTGCGATCAGGGGCGGCTTTGTTGTCTGCGGTCGGGGGTGGTGGCTTTTGGGGATGTTTGCAAGGCTGCTTCGGTACCTTTTGTAATAAAAGGGAATAAAAACTCACTCTGACACTTTTTTTCCCGAATAATACCTCGCCCGCCTTGACATGAGCCGGGCAGGTATTATCTCTCCTAAGAGGATATTTTTTACATTGCACATTTTCATATTTCACCTGTCCTATCTGGAGGATTATTC
>JBATKL010000096.1:0-11067 GCA_049669385.1 Candidatus Electrothrix sp.
TGCTGACTGCTGCCGCCCTGATCGTCCTTACTGGTAACCCGCTGACCCTGTTTACTGCCTCTTTTCAGCTGTCCTTCAGTGCGGTTGCAGCCCTGATCCTCTTTCTTCCGGATATATTGAACAGACTGCCCTCGTCTTCTGACATTGCATCGGAGCAAAAGGAGAGGCGAGTTGGGCTGGCCTGGCTGTTTCGCCTCTGGCAGGGCTTTATTCTTCCGGCTTTTTTGGTTTCTCTGGCAGCAACTCTGGGAACCCTGCCCTTTGTGCTGGTTCATTTTCATCGCTTCTCTCTGATCGGGCCGGTGATGAACCTGCTGGTAGAGCCCTTTCTTTGCTTTTGGGCACTTCCCTGGGGCTTGGCTGCCATTCCCTGCATTTTTGTTGCTCCGCAGGTAGCGGTTGTCCTGCTGAAAATCGGGGGCCTGGGTATCCAGGCCGGGCATTATTGCACAGCTGTCGGGGCGACTCTGCCTTGGGCCTCGCTCTGGACCATCACGCCCTCAATGAGCGAAATTTTATGCTACGGGCTGCTGATTCTGCTCTGGTTTCTCAGCTCGAAAATGGAAAAAATGCGCAAGATCACGCAAAGTGTCGTGGTCCTCGGATCTCTCCTGCTTTCGCTCCATTTCACCTGGGGACTCTTTTTTCCAGAAAGGTCAAAGATCAGCAAAGTATCTTATCTGGATGTGGGCCAGGGAACGTCCAGTTTTCTCCGGCTGGCAAACGGGACCCGCGTTCTTATAGATGGAGGAGGCAACAGGGAAAGTAAGCGCAATATGGGTGAGCAGGTCATTGCACCGTACTTATGGCAGCAGCGGGTTTGGCGATTGGATCAGGCCGTGATCACCCACCCCCATAGTGACCATTTTAACGGCATGGATTTTATCCTGGCCCGTTTCCGTCCGAAAAAGCTCTTTGTCAACGGTGACGCTCGTATTGAGGGGAAATATCAGGAAATCATCGAACAGGCTGTGCGTCAGGGAACAGAGGTTGTTTTGCCTGATGCCGGATACAAGATGGCGGGTTCGAGGGATCTGAAGAGGGGGATGAGTTTAGAAATTTCAGGCGGGGCTGTTCAGGCAGAGGAGCAGGGAAGACTCTCCGTAAATGATGCTTCCTTGGTCATCCGATATCGTCACGGAAGGCGGTCCTTTCTTTTTCCGGCAGATATTGGTAAGAAAAAGGAAAGAATGCTGATTAAGCAGCAGGTTGCCTTGACAGCGGATGTCCTGCTTGCTCCTCATCACGGCAGCAGCACGTCGAGCAGCCCTGCATTTATCGACGCTGTTGATCCTGCGTTGATTCTTGTTTCTGCTGGAAAGAACGGGAAGAAACATTATCCCACCCCGGCAAACTTGGCTGCTTGGACAGAGCGGGGAATTCCTGTGGCTGTGACTAGGGATCAGGGGACGGTCAGCTGCGTAACGGATGGGGAAGCATTACGCTGTCTGGATTTTGAAGGTGGGGCTGTTTATGATACCTCTGAGCAGAAGGACTGATGTTTCATTGACCCTGATTATCGTATGAAAATGGCTGCCAGAGTAAGCCGGGTAGCCTTTTTTATTTCACATAACATCTCATGATGCGACATAACTCCTTGTTAAATGACCGTTTGCACAAGCCAATTCACGAAAGAATAGCCACCAAATAATGCAGTGCCAACAATCAAAGCAAATACTCCTAGGCAGCCCCCACTTTTATCTGAAGAGTAATTTTGTTCTTGCCTAGGATTATTTCTTACCCACTTAATGTGACAAGAATTGCAATACAAACGCGTAAAGCCTCTGTTCCAAGCACTAATCGTTCGCGAATTATACAGTTCAACTTTTCTGCATTTAGTACAATTAAATGAACTACTCTTAGGCTTCTTTTGGCGACCTAGCAGAATAAAAGCAATAACGGCTGGAATACAAAATATGATGGAGATTTCAATGCTATTTGATTTGAAATACGTATACGCGGCAAATCCCACTGAAATTACGAAAGCAAATATTAATATGTAATCGAAGCCATTTTTTGTTTTAGGCTCTACTTTATTTTGACTCTGATATTTATTCGTTTTAGATAAACCTTCAATTGCAACACTTGTTGCTTTTAATCTATTTTGATTATCAGTTTTTGAAACAAATACAACTGAATCTCCAATCTTTGGTCTCCTACCTTTCGTAGTAAGGCTAGAAATATGGAAAAAGACTTTTTGATCATCATTTGATGTTATAAAACCAAAACCTTTATCATCTTTCCACTGACTGATTTTTCCATTCATATTGCTTACAGACTCCATTCTCGATTAGGTTATTTATGTAATATATTCCCGTAGTTTCCACCTAAACTTTTAACCATGTTGAATTAAAAAGTAAACAGGAAACCGCTGCCGACAGGATGGAATGTACTCCTTCCGGTATCACAGGGAAAAATCAGACCGCGCACTGATGCGGGTTACAGGCCGGGATCGCAGGCTCGAATTCCAAGGCAGGAAAAAAGAAAAACACAGCTTAGCAAGCTCCTTTCCGAATACGAATTATATCAGATAATATGCATCGAACACAGCCGGTTACTGTTGACTTTCTGGGGTGCCCATGTTCAAGTAGGTGCGTATTTACAATCTTTTTCACTTCAGCATAATGAAAATCCCTGATGGCAAAAATAAGTAAGTTTTTCGTTCTCTATCTTGTTCAGGCAGCCTGTCTTTGGATCGGCCTCGAAACGTCCACCTATCTTCAGGGAGATGCCCTCAAGGTCTTTCTTCAGGATTATTGGCTGATTTTTTATGCCTTTCCCCTGCTGACAACGGTGCCCATTTTTAAAGAGGTGCAGGATGCCCCCTTGTCCGCCCTTTTTTGGGGGCCGGAGCGGCAATGCCTGACAGCATACAATGAGGGGCAAGCAGCCTGGCGATACAACCAGTTTTCCTTTTTTTTCCGCAGGCGCTGGATACTCTACCTGCTGATGTCTTCTCTGCTTGTTTTCCTCAGCCTGCATGCTGTCTTTTTCCCTGCCCTCAACCCTGCGGTTAAAAACGCCGTTATTCTCTTTGTGGCGTTCTTTTTTCTCGGTGCCAATCTTTTCGCCCTTCGCAGACGAACGCTTCGTTTTCTGGAAACGCAGGAAAGCCTCCATCAACTCGCCCATACGATGCGAAATGAGCATTCGCAATTATTGAAAAAGCTCTCCGGGAAAGAAAAGGCCTCGCCAGAAGACAGCCTCCGGCATCTTTCCGAAACCTTAAAAGTCACTCAGGGATATCTGCGGACAATCACCGGTGAAAAAAGTATTGAGTTGGCTGTCCGCATCGCCCTGCCGCACCAGGAAGAACAGGGCAATATCATCTATCAGACCCTTGCCCGGACCGACGGTTTACAGGATAGCGTATGGCTTACCGAACCGGTCCCTGCCAACAAAGGGATTCCGCGTTACTTGATTGAAGAGCGTGACACCTGTAATGTCCTGGTGTACAGAGATATCCAAAAAGCTCTCCAGAAGAAAATCTTTCAGGAAGCGCAGGATGCGTCGGATGCGTCGGAGGCATCATTTGTCGAGACCGTCGGATCTTTGGCAATTGCGCCCTTAAAGGCCTGGGACGGAAAAAAGAAAAGTATGATCGGAATGGTATATCTGGCCTCAGGACGGAAAAAGACCTTTCGCGAGGAGCACATTGACGGGATTCGTTTTCTTGCTGACATCCTGAGCGATGCGGTTGCTTCAACCATAACAGTGAACCATATGCTTATTATGAAAGGAAATAAAAATGCACGACGCAGACAACTTCTCGAAAAATATTGATTATTTTCGCGAAAAAATGGAAGAGCGGGAAGACTATATGAGTATGCATCTGCCGAGAATTTTTGCCAATAAGGCAGAGGATCTCTTTGGTAACCTTTTGTTTCCCTCCAGGAGGGCTGACGATGAGGATTCAGAAAAATCAGAACGATGAGAAGAATGAGGTTTGCTTTCGTTGAATAATTCCCCGAAGAATACTTGAAGAGGAAAAAACAAAAAGGTCAACGTTCCGAAAAGATGAGCGATGCGAAAAAGGAACCACCTTCTTCCGATATCGGCAAATATATACAACTGTTTGGCCTTTTGCTTGTCCTTGGGGTGATCGGCTCTTCGTATATGAAGAAAGAAGGGGGAGAGGCGCATTCCGCTGATCAATCCTCCGAGGGCAGCGCAAGTAGTCCTGTAGATGAAAATATTACTTCTTTTGCTGAGCAGATCCGCCCGGCAGTTGTTTCCGTAAAAACATCCTGGGGAAGAGGTTCGGGATTTTTTATCAGGAAAAACTTCATTATTACCTGTAAGCATGTGATTGAGCCTGATCTGGAAAAGCTGACTGCCTTGCAGGAGCAGGTCCGTCGCAACAGGCAGCTTTTGGACTTTGAAGAAGAAAAGCTGAGGAGTTATCAAGCACGCTTTAAAAAAATAGGGCGGGGCGGATCCAAAGATGGGCTGAAGCTTTTGATCAGTGAGCGGGAAAGATATCTTGCTGGCTTTAGATTTCGACAGGAAAAAGACGAGTTAAATTTGGCAGAGCAAAAACAGGGTCAGGAACATTCTGAGACAAGCTACCAAATTATTTTGGCTGACGGTACTGAGCAGAGCGCATCCTTGGTGCAAATGAGTCAGGATTATGATCTTGCCCTGTTGACCGTAGCGACCGCCACCTCGGTTGAAAACAGCCCTGTTCTTAAACCTGCCCCGTCGGGCTCTCTCCTGAAATTGGGTGACTCCATAGTTGTTTTCGGCGGTTCTGCCGGTTCTACAGGTTCTAAAAAAAGTGTGACAGCCAAGGATGTTACAACCGGAAATTTCTCCGGCTATCGACGCGTGGGTGTCCGAAATCAGATGTTTCTTCAGATTGATGCGGAAATTGCTCAGAGAAAGAGCGGCGGGCCTGTTTTGGATGCAGCCGGGCATGTACGAGGCATTGCGACCAAGACAGTGCGGGTCGGTAAGGGAGTCGGTTTTGCCCTTCCCATTGAAAGAGTCTTTGATGAATTTGCAGCAGTCCTTCAGGAGCAAAAAGCAAAGAAAGTAATGACGCGGTGATTTTTGAGGGGAGAGCCGAGCAACATCTGATGCTATTTGGTCCCGATGGAAGGAGCTCGCCAGGTGTACACTGCTGTGACCGCATAATTCCAAACTGAACTGACGCCTATCCCGGCCAGGGCGGAGAGCATCCAGTTGGTCTGTTGTTGAAAGAGCAGCGAGGAAATGCCGACATTGGCTGCCGCCCCGACCCCGCAAACCAGGATAAAGGAAAACCAGCCTGTGAGCAGCTTCCAGCCTTTCAGCCGGACATCGTTATAGGTGAAGAGATTATTCAGAAGATAATTAGTAGTCATGGCCACTAAGGTGGCGATGGTCTGTCCAAGCATAAAAGAGGAGCCGGTTATGCGGAAGATCAGCAGCAGGACCAGGAAATGGACCAGCAGTCCGACTCCGCCGACCAGAGCAAAGGCAACAAAACGAACCGGGACCAGATGACCGATCCATTTATCCAGCAGCAGCATGCCAAACTCAAGAAAGGCCCGATTGTCCAGCTTGCTTTCTCCAGCATGGCGTTCTTTAAAGGTATAAGGCAGCTCCTGGAAACGCAGAGGTGTTGCGGATGAGGCAAAGAGATCCAGCAGGATTTTAAAGCCCATGCCGGACAGCCTGCCTACTCGCTGCATCAGAGCTTCCCGCCGGAGCATGAAAAAACCGCTCATAGGGTCGGTCAGCTCTGTCTGGGTGAAGTAGCGGCTGATGCGGGTGGCGAAACGACTGTAGGCTGCTCTCTTTGCATTCCAACCGCCGATGCCGCCGCCGTCCGTATAGCGACTGCCTACCACAATATCAAGTTGCTGACTGCGCAGAGCTGTCAGCATATCAGGAAGCAGGGTCTCATCATGTTGTAAATCAGCATCCATCACCGCGAGGTACGGTGCGGAGGAGGAGAGCATCCCCTCAACACAGGCCGAAGAAAGGCCCCGCCGTCCGATGCGGTGAATGAGACGAACCCGTGGGTTTTGAAAGGCCATATCTGCGACCTTATGGCTCGTTTTATCCGGGGAGTCATCATCCACAAAGATAACCTCCCAGCAAATCCCCTGAAGCGTCTCGGTAAGACGGCGGGTCAGCTCCTCTACATTGTCAACTTCATTATAGCAGGGAACCACGACAGAGAGTAGTGGAGCGGCGGCGGAAACAAAATCATTATTGTTCATAAACAATTCACCCCCTCCAAAAAAAGGGGGTGTTTTTTTTGCGGCGAAATAAATAAAGTGGGTAAAGAAAGAGTGCTTGCAGGGGGGGCGATAATATTAAAATGCCGCTTCTTCCCGTGCTTGATTTTTAAACCAAGCATGCCAGCGGGTTTCCATGGTTTCCATAGTTTCCATGGTTTCCTGGCTCTCCCTACGCTCGTTGCGGGTGAGGTTGCAACCCCGTGTCGCGCATTGCTTGCCTTCATATTGGCAGGCGTTTCCTTGAAAACAGTCTCCTTGAGAACAGTCTTGGTGCCGGTTGTGCATTTCACCACAGCGATGCCTCAAGCCTTGCAGATGCTGAACGCCGCATGTTCTGCATTGCACGGTGCCGCAGCGGTGTTGAACATTTTGATAATGTGTTTGACCACATGTTCTGCACTGCACTATGCCGCACTGGTGTGCAACATTTCTTGGGTGTATCTGGCCGCATGATCTGCATTGTGCTCTGTTGCAGTAATGATCCACGTCTTTCGGGTGGTAGGTACCACAGAGTTTGCACTGCATTGTGGTGATATGCTCTGTTCTTTGGGAACATGTTGTCTTGCATTGGTACGTCTGCTGATGTACTCCTTGCTTTTGGCAACTTTTTTTGTGCCTGCGAGCATTGTTACATTTGTCGCATTGGCCGCAGCGAGTAGAGCAGGGTTGGTGTTGCTGCCTGTATTGTGGCTTTTGGCATTGGGAACAGGCGCAAGGACGGATCTCCTGCGGATTTTTTTCAGAGCAGTCATAAGAAAGAGCTGTACCTGCTCCTGCTGTTAACAATAACGTGACAAGAAAACTGATTGTGAAAATTGATTTCATACTTCCTCCCGTTTTTAAAATGAGTTATTTAGAAATTATCTCTTGATGAGGGATACCCTGAATTTCCGGTGATAACAATAAAAAAAAACTGCAAGGTATGTATCATCAGGCCTTGATGGAGTAAAACTTGTCAATCATTCGTTTATGATTGAGTGCGACACTGCAATCGCGAAGCAACAATCCGGTCATTTCTTTTTCCGGGATGGGTGGACTGAAGAGAAAACCTTGCCCTTCGTGACATTGATTTTTTTGCAAAAAGAAAAGATGATCCTCTGTTTCTATCCCCTCTGCAATAACCCTGAAATGCAGATTCTGGGCAATGGCGATAATACCGAGCGTGATGGCTGCGTCTGTATTATTGGTGGTGACATTGGTAATGAAAGAACGATCAATCTTGATTTTATCTACCTGAAGATGCTGCAAATAACTCAGTGAAGAATACCCAGTTCCGAAATCATCAATGGCCAGTTTTATTCCTTCCGCACGCAACTTATTGATCAGATCAACCGTGAAATCCATATTTTCAATAAGAACGCCCTCTGTGAATTCAACCTCCAGCGCGTCCGGTGGGAAGCCCGTGCTTTCTATACAGCTCATGATCTGATAAAACAGATCACGACGACGGAGCAGGCGTCCTGAAATATTCACGGCCATGATGAATTTTCTAAAGCCCATATCCCGCCATTTTTTCCCCTGGAGACAGGCTTGACGAACAAGATCAATGCCTAATTTTTCAATAAGTCCTGTGCTCTCAGCAATGGGAATAAAGCCAGCCGGTGAAACAAGGCCTTTTACCGGATGGATCCAGCGAGCCAAGGCCTCCATGCCGCAGATAGAACCGTCGGTCAGGTTGATCTGCGGCTGGTAAAAGTTGATCAGACCGTCATCAGCCACAGCCTGACGGAGATCATTTTCCAAATACAGGCTTTGGGCGGCCTGTATCTTCATGCCCGAATTCCAGGAACTGATTCTGTTACCGCCTTCGCTCTTGGCTGCTTCCATAGCAGTGTCCGCGTTGCGCAACACATCAAGCGGTGTTTCACCGTCGTCTGGAAACATACAGCAGCCTATGCTGGGCTTGATCAGAATAGCACGGGATTCATTGTTAACTGGGGTCCGGAAGCGTTGCATGATATCTTGGGCAAGCTTTTGCGCATGTTCTTTGCCCGAGGGAGGAGGGAGGATAATGGCAAACTCATCACCACTGAGCCGGGCCACCAGGTCCGCACCAGCTTCCTTCCCGCATTGCTGGAGAATGGTTGAAACACTGCACAGTATTTTATCACCAAAACCAGGGCCGAATATCTGATTAATGCGTTTGAAATGATCCAGGTCGATATAGAGCAATCCTATTCCGGTGTTATCCTCTTGAGCTGCGTGTATTGAATCCTCAAGATATTGCTGAAAGGAAGGCCTGTCCACGAGCCCGGTTAATGCGTCATAGGTGAGTTCTGTTGACAGGTGATTGCCGGAATTGTTCTGGGCACCCCATTTAAGGGGGGAGGAAGGCGTCAGGGATTCTTCGAGATGCAGAAGACAGATAAAACCTTTTTCTTGGCCTTCCTCTTGTCCATCTGAAAATTTAAAGGAAATAATAGATGGTTTTTCCTCTGATTGTTCTGGCTCGTCTCCACCCTGCCAGTTTCCCTGCCGAATAGCATCTTTGAGAAAGGCTCTGCCTTCCCATTTGTCCTGATGCACTGACTGCTTCATTGCCTCTTTCAGCGTGCAATCGCAACTTGTGAGACGAACAACCTGATCAATCCGCTTAGACTGGATAGCCTTTAAGCTGTAGCCGGTTCGCTTGAGAAAGACAGGGTTGGCATAAACAATACGCTGTGCCAGATTAATAAAAAGGATGCCGCAATCCTGATTATCCATAACCTGTCGCCGAATGGACAATTCTTTCTGTAATCTGAAAGAATTTGTTTTGGCTTGATGCAGTTGGGTTTTATAATCAGCCAATTGCTGATGCAGGATTGCATTATTTTCATTCTTCCCTTTTTTTAATGCTCCTTCAACAGGCGGAGAGGCTTCCGCCGCCTCTTTTTCTTCTGCCTCACTCTTTTGTTTCTTTGTTCCGCTTTTCCCAGCAGGAGCTTCGACCTGCTCCTGATTGTCAGAGACAATATTTATTGTCCCCCAGCTCATCAGATGTTCTTCACTGTAAATCAACCCGGCAACGTTTTGCCCCTCGGTTAGGGCCTCGTCTTCCCCTACGGGATCTACAATAACTGTAAAGCTGTCGAGCGCTGTTTTTTTTACGGTGATCAGGTGGGCGAGATCTCGAAATGGTTCGACTTTGAGTTCAGGGGCCTGTATGTCGTTGACTTTGAAAATGAGTTGGAAGCGTTGCCCTTCTGTTTTTGCTTCCGGCCTGAGGTGCAAGACCTCCGGTTCCCATATAATGCCGGGGTTGCTGCCAGTGCTTTGCCGGTCCTGATCAAGAAAGGGGAACGGGCTGTGAAAATGGCAGAACTGACAGGTGAAGCTATTGTTTTCAATCAGAGAGGGGGTCAGGGTGATACTGTTTCTCTGACCGCATTCTTCACAAAAGAGAATCATGGGGAACGTACATTACTTATTTTTTTTGTCAAAAATTTGTTGTGCCATTTTTGATGATGTGGTCAAGTTTCGGGGGGCAGCAAAAGCTGTCATTATGTCGTTTCAACTTATTTTGCTTCGACATAACGACTCAAAACGCGGTATAGCATGTCCGGTAAATCGTTTTTATTGCGCGAACTGCGTTGGATTTGCTTCAGGCATTTTTCCAGGGTTAATTTCTCATTGAGGAAAACGTGACGAAGTATCAGTGAAATTAATCGAGTGATCGTGGTTAGATTGGATATGCGCGACTGCAATTCGTGGTCGCGATCAAAAGCGGTTGAGGCAAAGACCTCCACAGGGTGTCCGTCAACCTCACTGACTGAGAGATACCATTTATTTTGATCTCGATCAATGGCCCGATAGCGCTTGCCGTCCAATACTTCCGGGAATTCTGGATCGGTTTCCCCTTTTACAGCGGTTCCGTTGCTCTGACTGATTCTTCTCTCTTGGATGTACGGTAAGATTTTGTCGACAATAGAAGGATTTTTTTTCAGCGTTTCCACGAGAGTACAACAAGAGGAACATACCTGAAATCCGGCCTCACGGACTGTTTGTTCTTCGGCCCCGCATAACTGACAAAACGGGGACGATATTTTTTCCACATCCACATTGCCTCCTTTGAACTGACTCTGTTAATTATACTTTATTTTTCAGAGTACAACGTGTTGGCAAAAAGAACAACTGTAGTTCTGCATAATATTAGGCAATCCGGAAAAAGATATGCCGGGGAAGTATGAAGAAAGGGCAACTTGCCCGGATAGTGAAAATGAGCTAAAATTTTTGGTATGGTTATTTTTTATGGATTTACCCGGTGACTGCATACGATAACCGGAGGAGAAAGAAGTATGGCGAGACGTTATAATAAACGATTGGACATTGAAGCCCGTTATGAACAGGCGCGACGAAGAAATCTTGCGAGCGCAAAACCTGGGTTGCATGAGTACATCCTGGTGTTGGACGGATTAAAGCCGGATTTTAATATCGGCAAGATTTTCAGGGCAGCAGATGCCTTCGGAGCCCGTGAAATTCATCTGGTGGGAGTGAGCGCCTTTAACCCGGATTCGGCCAAAGGTTCTGTGCGTTGGGTTAAATTTTATCATCATGATGATTTTCCTTCCTGTTACCAAGCCCTGACCGAGAAGGGATATACTTTTACGGTGCTTGAGCCGGGTTGTTCCGAGCTATTGGGGAGCTGTTCGCTGGCGAAGAAATCCGCCTTTGTAATGGGGCATGAGGAATTCGGGATTAGTTTTGATAAATCAGAGTACCCGGCTATTGAAGCGA
This sequence comes from Candidatus Electrothrix sp., assembly GCA_049669385.1. GTDB lineage: Bacteria > Desulfobacterota > Desulfobulbia > Desulfobulbales > Desulfobulbaceae > Electrothrix. Next base: position 10,947 of record JBATKL010000096.1, read on the forward strand.
TTTCTATTCCTCAATGGGGGCATGTGCAGAGCCTGAACGTCAGCGTTGCTGCGTCCATTGTTATGTATGAGTATGTTCGGCAGCATGGCAAGCCTCTTTCTGAGGGGCTCCCGCAAAAAAA
>JBATKL010000097.1:0-6745 GCA_049669385.1 Candidatus Electrothrix sp.
GAACTGGCGAGCCAAGCCCTAAAGAACCCGCGTCTTCCGCTTCCAGCTGAAAACGTTTTCCCGGCCGCAAAAAAAGCTTGGGCATTGGTGAAGACTCAACAACGAAATGATCTTGCCGCTCACCGTCACCGATTTGAAAGGTAATATAGACTCCTGAAACAAGCGTTTCCAGGTTTTTGATCCCACTAAGGGAGACCCGAGGTCGGACAACCCAGAATTTACTGCTCTCCCGAAGGATTTTTTCTGCTCTCGGATCCAGGAGAATACTTGCCGTCACCGTGTGAAAATCATCATTGTTGATATCAATCGAACGAACAATGCCAGCCTTCAGCCCTCGAAACATCACCTTGGTTCGCCCCGGAACAATACCGTCACCGCTGGCAAGCTGCAACGTCATAGGGATACCGTATTCAGCGTCTGCAAAATCTTTATACAGGGTGAACATCTGGTCAGAGCGTGCAGGGGGCGTATCCTTGAGCGAGTCTGCTGTGCCGCAGGTCAGGCCGCCATAGATGAGCGAAGCCATAGATTCGACGTTAATACTCAGCCCTCGTTGCAAATCACCAGTAACAGAAAGACCGCTGGCATTCCAGAACCTGGTTTTTTCGCGGATCAAATGGCTGAACTCCGGCTGAATAAGGACATCCAGCATAATGCTACCGTCCTGTTCAAGGCGGTAATCATCCACCTTGCCGATAGGGAGGTTCCGGCTGTATACGTATGATCCTCTTTGCAACGAATACAGGGTATCGGTTTTTAATCTGACATGAAGGCCGGGAGTGTCTGCGCCCATGGGCGGAGGGTATGATAATCCTGCAAAATGACGCTCAGATTCCATGGAAGCCCCCATGCGCAGGGTGATATAGGCACCGCTGACTAAGGTATCCAGGCCGGTGATACGACCTGCGGAGACCTCCGGTCTAACAATCCAAAACATGGTGTCTGCAACCAAGCCTTTCTTCGTGACCCTATCCATTTCTACGGTAATCTCAACGCCCTCAAGTTCGCTGTCCATAACAACGCTTTTGACGCTTCCCACCTGGATACCCTTATAAATCACCTTGGTTTTTCCGGCAGTCACCCCTTCGGCACCGGAAAAATGAATAGTCACTTCAATGCCGGAATCACGATAACTGCTGACCAGCAGCCAAAAACCGATAAAAAGAGCCAACAGAGGAAGAAACCAAATTGGAGAGACTATCAGACGTTTACGAAGCACAGCTTTTTGCATAAGATCCTTTTCCTCTTCTTCGACAGGCTATCGTTGCCATCGATTTCACCATCAGAGTTGTTCACTTTATCAGGAAAATCAAAAGGAAAAAATATCAATATTTTCCTCTTCTGTCAAATCCCAATGTTTTACAGAGGACAACATGAAAAAGATTGCGAAATAACGAAGAATGCCCTACGATATCTTACACTGAAAACTTCTGGGATTATCAAGAAGAGACCGAGTGAAGCGTGCGTTTTCATGAGCACTGCATAACCACATCTCAGCATGAACCACGTATTTAATGAAAGTATTTTCTGTCTGATATATTTTACCTTTTCTTGCCTGGTATGTCGGTCGAGCAGAGCCGGTCGCTGAAAGGAACAACGGAGTTGAAAAATTTATCCTCCGCAGTACCTGTCCACCGACATATAATATTTCTACAATGACCAACAGATACATCAGCACACTTTCCGCTGTCCGCAAGAATGATATCAATAGGGTCGGCGGAAAAGGAGCAAATCTGGGTGAACTTGCTGGGAAAGGTTTCCCGGTCCCTTCGGGGTTTGTGGTCTCGGCAGAGGCATACAATATCTTCTTCACCTCCCTCCGTCTGCAAAAAATCCTGCACTCTCTTAATAAAGCCGGGGAAAACGAGCTGTCACGCGCCTGCGGTGTTATTCGTAACACTATAACCAATGCAAGTTTCCCTGGAGAACTGGCTGAGAGTATCCTTACGGCCCATCAGCGACTGATAGGAAACAGGAGTAACGAAACGGTCTGTGCCGTACGCAGCTCAGCAACAACAGAGGATCTTGCAGAAGCCAGTTTTGCAGGGCAACACGCAACCTATTATTATGTTGAACGTGCCAATTTGTTGCGCATGATTCAATATTGCTGGGCGTCCCTCTGGAGCAAAGAGGCGGTCAGCTATCGAAACGCCTGCGGCATTGAACACTCAGCCGCCATGGCGGTAGTTATCCAAGAAATGGTTCGCTCAGAGATTTCCGGAATCACCTTCACTGCCAACCCGGTCACCGATGCGGATGAAATCGTCATTGAGGCATCCTGGGGCATGGGAGCAGCCATTGTCGACGGGCGAGTAACCCCTGACCGCTATATCTTGGACCACGACACCTTGCAACTGCTTGACCAACGGATTGCGGAAAAAAGAGTTATGGTCCCGAGCAAGTTACAGACAGAAACATCCTCTCGTCTGACGGAAGTCCCGCTTGGGCTCCAGCAGCAGCAAACTCTCAACCCTGAACTTCTTAAAACCGTTGCTAGCTGGGCGCTCAAAGCCGAAAAATACTTTGGCTCTCCCCAAAACATGGAATGGGCGGTCTCTGAAGGACGCTTCTATATCCTTCAATCCCGCCCGATATCTCCTGTGGGCCGCAGAAATAAGCTACCGGAACCTGAGGGGCAATACATCCTGTTTAAACCGGCGATCAACAGTCCGGCAGAGCCCTTTACACCACTGACCGCCGACCTGATTTCCTTGATAGCCTCACCGTTGCTCCGCTTTATTCACGGCCATTATTATTTTAATATCAAATATTTCCGACCTCTTGTCCCCTTTAAACTTTCCGATGGTGAACTGGCAGGTCTTTTCTCCGGCCTGAATCCGAAAAGAGCCCTGACGCGCCAAAAACTCTCCCTGCGCAGACTTCCTTTTGCTCTTTTTTTTTGGCTCTGCGGCTATTTCCTCTTCGGTGTTTTCTTTGCCCGCTCCCGCAATATGCCGGAAAATATCTCGGAGCAATATAAAAAAATCTGCCGAACCATTGAAAAAAAGCCGGACAACGATCCTGTTAAAAATTTGCTGCGGCTCAGCCTGCTCCCAAAAATTTTTGACCCTATCGGCAGCCTTCCTCTATGGATCAATATTTTCTCAGTGCGACACTTGTTCTCTATTAACCCTCTCAGGATACTGCTTGAATACTGGTTACCTGACCTGTCCTCCGAAGAGCTCTCCCTGCTCCCTGTCGGAAACAGCAGCCTCTATCCTGAGGCGATAGATTCTGCAATCGAACAGCTCGCCTTCAAAGCCGGACAGTTCCCTGCAATCCGGAATCAGTTTCTGACTCGTCCGTCTGACCAGATACTCAAGGCCCTGAAAAAAAATCCAAACGCCCGCCCCTTTCTCCAACTTTTTGCACATTTCATTGAACAACATGGCTACAGAGCAGCAAAAGAGCTGGAACTGCAATCTGTCCGGTGGGAAGAAAATACCAATCATGTTATAAAGTTGATCCGCGATCGCCTGATTAATCCTCCTGACAGCAAACAAACCAAAGAACTCTCCGCTGAATACCTCTATCATTTAACCAGCAAAATCAAGGGACAACTAGAACAATACCCCTTTGAACGCCCTTTTCGGCTACGCTGGCACCTTATTCTCTTTTTTTACAAAGCAACCAAGCGATTTCTCAAGCTCAGCGAAAATTCCCGCTCATACCATTTGATGACAATGTCCGTTGTGCGAAAAAAACTGCTTCGCCTTGAAAAAAAATTTCTGATACAAGGCTCTCTCAAATGCACAGGGGATATATTCTTTCTCCAACTCCAAGAGATCGCACATATCCAGCAAGGCCTTCTAGGCTGGCCAGACATTGAAGACCGCATCCATCAGCGGCGTCATGACCTCATCAGGGCAATGAGGAAAACCCCTGCCAAGTTCATAGGTGTAGATTTACCAGCAAGCGCAAGCACTTGTGATGCGTCTTCTTCACCAGGAGCCCCTCAGGTGATTCTTCCAGGCCAGACCGCTTCGCCTGGCAGTTATACCGGACGAGCCAGGGTCATCATAAACCCGCAACAGAGTTCGGAGCTGCTCCCTGGAGAAATTTTAGTGGCAGCCTATACCGATCCGAGCTGGACCCCGCTTTTCCTCACAGCTGGCGGCGCAGTTGTGGAGATCGGCAGTTATCTCTCGCATGCTGGGACAGCTGCCCGTGAGTACACCCTGCCCTGTATTGTTGATGTTACCGATTGCACCAAGCATATTCAAACAGGTGATCTTCTTTGGATAGATGGAGAAAAAGGCGAGGTACATATTCTCGAAACCAAACATCCATCGGCTGAGGGAACAGCTCAGGATGCCGATTAAGACCGCAGACTTTTCCACAACGACAAAGGTGGCGTGAAAAATTCTGTCAAGGGTTGATAATTTCTCCAAAAACCGCCTCGCCCCGTACTTCGACAAGCCGAACTGACACCACAGTTCCTGCCGAACGTGCATCCCCTTCGCAACGAACAGGAATATAGTTCTCTGAAAACCCTTTCAATAGCCCTTCCTGTTCATCCCCCCCCTCAAGCAGCACCCTCTGTTCTGTCCCACAATGCTGCTGATAAAAAGTCGCTTTTTTTTGCGCATCAAGCTCCCGTAAACGAGCGACCCGTGCGTCTTTGACCGGACCAGGCACCTGATCAGTAAATTTCGCCGCAGCAGTGCCAGGACGAAGGGAATAAGGGAAAACATGGAGGTAGGTAATCGGCAATTGAGCAAGAAAGGATAAGCTCCTCTCCGCAGCCTGTTCGTCCTCACCGGGAAAACCAGCCAGGATATCGCAACCGATTGCCGCATGGGGTAAGGCCGTGTGAACCCGCTCAACCACATCGACAAAGGTCTCGGTTGTATATTTACGCTGCATTCGCACCAACACCCCATTATCCCCGCTCTGGAGGGGAATATGGAGATGCGGCATAAAATTAGCAAACCCTGTCATCAGATCTAGCAAACGTCCGTTGACCTCGGCAGGCTCCACAGAACTGAGACGAATCCGTGTTTCCGGAAAATGACGGCACAGGGCCTCCAGTAAAGAGTAGATACTCTCACCCTCGGTCAGATCCAGACCGTACTTGCCCACATTGATACCGGTGACCACCAGTTCCTGATACCCTTCCTCAATAAAGACCTCCACCTGGGCAAGGACATCCGCCAGCGGAAGGCTCCGGCATCGTCCTCTGGTGTAGGGGACAATGCAGTAGGAACAAAAATTATTGCAACCGTCCTGGATACGAAGGTAGGCTCTGGTTCTGCCGCTAAAGCGCCGCACCGGCAGTGAGCATATTTCTTGAGCAGTTCCGATGTCATTGACAGGCGGAATGGAACAGCTGTTTTTCAGTGCCGTACTGACCACCAAATGTTTATCAGCGTTGCCGATAAGGATCAACGAGCTGTCTGCAATAAGTTCCGGCAACTCATCTGCGGTAAGCTGGGCATAACAACCAGTAATAAGCAAGCGAGCTTCTGGATTATCCCGTCTGAGTCTGCGGATCAACTGGCGTGATTGCTGCCCTGCCCTGGCGGTTACCGCACAGGTATTCACAACCAGGACATCTGCCTCTTCTGATGCAGAGACCAACTCACAACCCTGCTCCTTGAACCCGGAAATAAAGGAGGCAGACTCAAACTGATTGACCTTGCACCCCAGGGTGGCGACCCTGACTTTTCGTTTTTTCACGGTATTCACATCCATTATTCTTTATCTCACTCTCTCGCTCTATTGGCAGCCATAATACGTTGTCTCCTTGTTTCCTCTGCCCTGCCCACCTCTTTCAATGTTTGGGGATAACCATAATCCGCACGCTCCAATCACCCCAAAACTTTGTCCACAACAGCAGATACCATACTGAAAAACAGAAGACAAGCACTTGCTTTTGCCTGCTCTGCCGATTACCTTGAACAATTTTGAGTTTGACGTCTGGCCAGCAGATATTTATGCACAGCATGCCTTCATTCATTTATCGAGGTGAAATATGAAAATAAAAGAAACGCTTCTTCAACGTCAGGAAATTGAGGAACGGGTCAGCAACCTAGGCCAACAGCTAACAAAGGATTATGCCGGCAAAAAACCGGTCGCCATAGGTATCCTTAACGGGGCCTTTATTTTTCTTGCTGATTTAGTCCGGGCTGTTGAACTGCCGGTGGAAGTGGATTTCATTCGGGTGGCAAGCTATGGAGAGGCCACAGAGAGTAGCGGTTCTATTACCCTCACGAAAGAACCGGAACTTGACCTGACAGGTAAAGATATTCTCTTAGTAGAGGATATTGTGGACAGTGGGGCCACTATGGCCTGGTTGCAGGAGTATTTCACCAGCCAGCATAAACCGAACTCTGTGAAAACCTGCACCCTTATTGACAAGAGTGAACGACGGGCTGTCGATATACAGATCGACTATGTCGGCTTTCAGATAGAAAAAGGATTTCTTGTTGGTTATGGGTTGGATTGCGCACAAACCTATCGGAATTTACCGCAAATTTGCTCTATGGAGGAGGCAAACTGAAGTCCCTCTGGGTACCTCTTGCCCGTTTAACAAAAACGCTCTATTCCCAGCTCAATCCACCCAACTCTTGCAAAGGGTGACTTAAAAATCGCCCTGATTCATTTTTTTTATTGACGATCAACGCCTTTCGGCATCAAAGATAATATACCCACTTTTAAAACAAAGAAAAAAGCACGATATTCCCTTATTCACATGCTCAACGCCTTTCGGCATGGGAGATAAAAACACCTACACAGTAGTTGC
>JBATKL010000098.1:0-3731 GCA_049669385.1 Candidatus Electrothrix sp.
CTCGTAGATAGGCATCAGTTCAACGCAGTTGATGCCCAGCTCCTTGAGATAGGAAATCTTCTCCCGCATTCCGGTGAAGGTGCCAGCCCAGCTTTCTCTGATACCGGAGGAGGGATGACGGGTGAAGCCGCGCACATGGGCTTCATAAATCACCAAATCCTCCATCGGAATCTCCGGCGGCCTGTCGCCCTCCCAGTCAAAGTCGTCAAAGATAATCCGGCTGCGGTGCGGATAAGGATCATCCCAATCCGGTGCCTTGCCCCATTCATCGCGTCCCCCAATGGCTCTGGCATAGGGGTCCATCAAGGTTTTGCTTGGATCGAAACGGAAAAATCCCGGCTTGCCACGTTCGCTGCGCGGATAAGAGGGATTGTCCATACGAAAACCGTATTCAATCTCCTCATGATCCAAATCAAGCACCGTCATGGTGAAAACATTGCCGATCCGAAAATCAACCCAGTCCGGCTCCTTACTACCAGCTTTGAGAAACTGCCCCCGGAAGGGAATCACCGCATACGGTTCCCGCTCTCCCCTTCGGTAAAGCAGTAGACTGCAATAACTGGCATTACGAGAAAAAATGGAAAAATTAACTCCGCTCGGAACCAAAGTAGCCCCGAAGGGATAGGGCTTACCGGGCCGCAGCCTGTGCTCCTGAAAAAGATGGGTCGGATGCGCATCTATTCTGTCCACAGCCTTACCCCAGCTCCTTCAGAGCAATTTCAATGCTGTCGAACACCTGAAAGAATGGCAGAAATCCTGTCGCCTCCATGTTGTCACGGATGCTTTCAGACAGTCCGGCCAAGGCCACGACTTTAGCCTCAGCCTGCTGGGCCTGCTGGGCCTGCTGATGCGTGACCAGCATGGCCCGCAGTCCGGCACTGGACATAAAGCCAACTTGCGCAAGGTCAATCAGAATGGTGTTCACTTCCTGCAGCACCTCCAGGATTTTCCCCTGAAAGTCAGGGGCGGTCTTGCCGTCGATAAAGCCGCTGGCCTGCACCACAGTTACCCTGCCTTTAGCCTCAGACCTGACAATTATTTCCAAATCCATGCTTATTTTCCCCCAATCGGATTGATCTGCACTTTGACTTTGAGCCGTTCTTTGCTTTCAGGCAGGGTAACGGTCAAGTTTTCAGCATCAAAGTTCTCATATGGCTGATCTTCAACCCAGACCTGAGCAATACGAACAGAACCCTTGGGCAGAATATCCGGAGACACACGCAACAGGTTGTCTGTAAAGCCGCCGGGCAAGGGCTTGAAGTGAAGCGTCAGCGGCTTCTTGGTGATGAGGAGATTGGTGTATACCTGCGCCAAATAGGCCAGCTCAAAGGAGTGGTAGCCGCTCATGGAATGACTGCCCTTGAACCGCTCGGTGCCCATGAGATAAGGGAGGCCGTTGTTCAACACATTAAAGTAGACAGCGCCGTCATCATGATCAAGAAAAAAGGCATTGTAAAAGGCCGAGGATTCACGGGCGATTTTCAAATATTCATCATCCCCTAGGATGCCGTGCAGGATCAGGTAGGCCAGAATGCCCTGCTCCTGCTGCCACCATGCTTTACGGTCATGAAAGGCCATACGATGGCAGTGTTCTCCTTCGCCGCGCAGACGCTCCATAACGTCATACCATCCGCCGCGCTGGAGGTCGCAACCCACATTGGGCATCTTTTCGGCAATCTTGCGGGCAAATTCTTCATACTCCTCTTTGGGCAGCTCACCGTACATCCGCATCAGGTTCCAGGCAATCTTCAGGTTATGCCCGATTACTCCCCGATTCTGCTGCCACATATGGGTGCGGTCATGAGACCAATCCTCAAAAAATTTTTCCTGAACAAAGGGGCTGCAATCGTAGTCAGGGAAATACTTGGTGATGGTGTCAAAGGTGTACTCCAGCATCCTGCCGTAACGTTCTTCACCCGTGGCGAGATACAGATTGATCAGATAGGCCGGAGCATGGTCGCCGACGGAATTCCAGTTTTTCTTGGCCCTGTTTTCCCCGAGCGAGGAACTGCGCGGGTCCAGAGTAATCGGGTCAAGATGGGAAAAATAGCCTCCTCTTTCCTTATCCAGATAGAAACGATCAAAGAGTTCTACGGTCTGACGGGCATCTTCGAGAATACGAGGGTCGCCGGTAATGCGGTAGGTTTGGATAGGGCCAGCCAAGGCGTAGATCTGTTCATAAGCCGGAATACCGTCATAATCGTCACCGAATTCCGAGGCGAAAATCTTGGTTTCCCGGTTGCCTTCCACATCTATTCCGTGATACCAGTAGGTGATACCTTCGTCCAGATCCACAAAACGCATGTGTTCCCGCAGATATTCAGTGCCTTTTTCCGCAGCCTCCAGAAAATGTTCATCGCCGGTCAGCATATAGGCTGAAGCAAAGCCGTAGACAAGTCGGGAAATGGTGTCTGTCTCCTGACGGTAATGGTCACGGGGCTTTTCGCCGTCCAAGGTGATGGTGGTTCGATAGTTGTCGTAGTTGATCTCTTCTTCCCCGAACTGTGCTTTAAGGTAAAAATCGCCTAAAGCCTGAATCTGATTGACCCACCAGTCCTGCTTCTCAAAGGAATACTGATTAAGCCTGGACCCGGTGAAAATCAAGTATTGGGCCTCAATGGCATAGGCTTCCGGCTCAGGATAAAAGGTACCGTACACAAAGACATGTCGATCAATATCCAGCATGTCGCGCATCTGCTCGCCGCACCATCTGCGCGGCTGATTCAAGTTGTTAATGATCCAAGCATAGGCATTTGTCGAAAACTTGACCGAATATTCACGTTCGTCGGAAGTCTTCAGTATAAGGGTATCTTTCTCCCTGTCAAAACCGGTGATATATCCAGCTATGGTATCAGAAAATTCAAAATTAATGGAATTCATAGTACTCCCCATTCGCTTATTTTTTTTGTAGTTTGAGGAATTTTTAACTCCCTGTACTTGCGTGATTTACTTTTTTTTGCGCAAAATCAATCCCAGATGGTTTTTCGCTCTACATGTTGAAGAACGAAAAATTTGTTGCCACATAAACGAATTTCACCCTTTCCGACATCGAAATCAGGATTTTTTAGTCAGGTTTGGTGAAATTCTCCGAACTGCGTTTTGAAATGAGCGAATAGGGAGATAGTACTCTCCTCTTTTTTGATTGAACTCAAAGAATGATAAGATGTTATCAGTTCTCGGGTATCAAGATATTGAAAATACCACGGCGACTTGACCAGTTCAAGAAAAATTAAATAAAATTTTATTGATTCAATTAGGATGGCGAACATTCTTTCGACAGAAAGAAGAAAAAGGTGTTATCAATATGAAATTAACAACAAAATAAGAATAAAAACCAGCCTCATTGTATTGTTTTTATTATTTTTTATAGTGAAGATCAAAAACCGATAAACCGATACCCCGCAGCCTGCGACGTATTCGAAAAAAAAATCACTTCAATTTGATACCCAGCCCGTTTTGGGATAGGACAGTTCATTGATACACTTCAGTATCCGCAAGACGCAATAGAGCATTCACAGAAGCAACAGCAACCGGTGTGCCGCCTTTCCGACCCAAGGCAGTAATAAAAGGATACGATTTACTCGCCAATATCGTCTTGGATTCTACAGCATTGACAAAGCCGACCGGTACGCCGATAACCAAATCAGGAGCAAACACACCCTGTTCAATCAGCTCCATGACTTTGAGCAAGGCTGTCGGTGCATTGCCCACCGACACAATGCCGATATTAT
>JBATKL010000099.1:0-2129 GCA_049669385.1 Candidatus Electrothrix sp.
TCGGCTCATGCTGGCCATGAAGTGCTTGCTCGCCCGGCGGGACAAAGTGGACACGGTGATCTTTGATGAGATTGATGCAGGCATCGGCGGTGAGGCTGCCGAGGCCGTGGCTCGTAAGATTGATGAGCTGGCTGGCCATCATCAGGTCTTCTGTATCACCCATCTACCCCAAATTGCTGCCTACGCAGATGCGCATTTCTTGGTGGAAAAGCAGGTTGATGCTAATCGGACCTTTACCACGATCCGTTCGCTTTCTCATGGCGAGCGAGTGAGGGAATTGGCTCGGATGCTTGGCGGTGATAATCCCAGCGAACAGACGCTCCTTTATGCCGGAGAGCTGATGGGCGAGCGAGCAACCAACTCGAAAATATAATCAAAACAATATATTATTCATGCAAAAAAATACAGCCATCGGTCTCTTTTCCGGAGGCTTGGATTCCATCCTTGCCTGTCGGGTCATTGCCGATCAGGGAATCCGGGTTCGTGCCCTAAAATTTGTTACCCCGTTTTTTGATCATGACCTGCTTGCTCGGGAAAAGGAGTATCAGCAGGAAGTGGCTGAAAAATACGGTTTGGACGTGGAACTGGTCGACTTGACAGCGGGTTATATCGAGCTGCTGCGCAACCCCTCGCACGGATTTGGCAAAAACTTCAATCCTTGCATCGACTGCAAGATTATGATGCTCCGAAAAGCCAAAGAGCTAATGGAGGAATACGGGGCTTCTTTTCTTGTCACCGGTGAGGTTATCGGTCAGCGGCCCATGTCGCAACGGCGCGACACCCTCAATCTCATTGAGCGAGATGCCGATTGCCGGGACATCCTTCTTCGCCCCTTATCTGCCCAGTTGATGAACCCTAGCCGAGCAGAGCAGGAAGGGTTAGTGGATCGTGAACGCCTCTATAGGTTCTCTGGACGCGGACGCAAACCGCAAATTGCTCTGGCCCGTGAATTGGGCATTACGGATTTCCCTGCGCCTGCCGGTGGTTGCGTGCTAACCGACCCCAATCTTGCGACCCGAATCCGTCGCTTTTACGAAGGGCTCTATCTGATCGGCAAGGATGAAATCACCACGGCTGATATCCAACTCCTTTTGCTGGGCCGTCAGTTTCGCCTGCCTGGCGGGCATTGGCTGGTTCTGGGTCGTAATGAGCAGGAGAATGAACGCCTTGCCCAATGCTGTGAGCAGGACGACTGGCTGCTCTACATGCCAGAGCGGCCCGGTCCGACCGCCTTACTCCGTCGGGGCAGTACCCTGATCACCAGCCCTGAGGAGCGAGAGGCAATCCTCGCTTCAGTTACAGGTTTGGTTGTCCGATACGGCAGCAAGGTCCACGGCGAATTTTTGCCTGGTGAGGTATTTTTTCAAGAGGGCGAAGAACAAGCAATGCTGCATGCTGAGGCCCTTGCTGATGAGGTTTTTCAGGAGTGGGTTGTGTGAGGTTTGTCTCCTTTAAAACCCAAAGGCGATTCCCGCCATGCCAAAAAAGAGGGCATCCTGATCGACAATAGGGCTGTCAGTAATTTCCTGATCAAGGAACTCCAGTCCAAACGTCGTGTTGATCATGATATTCCGGGTCAGGCCGACCCGAAGAGCCAGGCCTGCCTGCCAATTGGCGGTCCAGTCAAGCTCGTATTCCGGTCGACCGGCAATGGCCTCTGAGGCATCAACCCCGTAATAATAATTTGAAAAAGAATCGCTGTGCAGGGAGACTCCGAGATACGGCGCAACAAAGAGCATGCGCCAGCGAAAGGGTTTCTTGATCCTGAAATTAATTTCCTGGCCACCGTGTTCATTGAGCAGATCTGTAAAAACTCGGCAGGAGAACACTGCCTGCTCTAGACGCCACTGGGCGGCCAAGCCCGCTTCCACGGTGCCGTTTCTCTCCTTCATCCCGATGAGAGCATCGCTGTCTCCTTCCTCATAGGCCTCAAATCGGTACTTCCCCAGCAGATCAATCGAGAGGCGCTCATCCTTATTCTTATAGATATGCATGCCTGCTCCGGTTCCTCTGATGAAAAAATGTTCCCCAGAGAACATGATGACAGGAATTGCAATGACTTTGTTGTCCGCCCCTTGATAGGCTGTTGTCGAAAAGACCGCTCCCGTGCCGAGGGAGAGGACCGGTGC
>JBATKL010000100.1:0-8843 GCA_049669385.1 Candidatus Electrothrix sp.
ATTGAGCTGAACCGAAAATGGCATACCTCGGTGCCGGAGAAATGGCAGTTGGCCTTTCTCCCTCTGGACAGTCAAGAAGGGCGGAATTATCTCCAGGAGATGCAGTATTGCGTTGATTTTGCCCTGGCCAACAGGCGGCTGATGATGCAGCGAATGCAGGAGGTCTTTACCGAGGTGGTTGGCGAGATCGCTGGAGAGATTCAGTTTGAAGAGATGATCAACATCGCCCATAACTATGCGGCAATGGAGCATCATTTTAAAAGGGATGTGATGATCCACCGCAAGGGCGCGACCAAGGCCTCTGCTGGTCAGTTGGGGATTATTCCCGGCAGCCAGGGAACTGCGAGCTATATTGTGCAGGGGAGGGGAGAGTCGGAGAGCTTTATGTCCTGCTCACACGGGGCTGGGCGCAGGATGGGCAGGAAACAGGCCCAGAAGGAATTGGATCTTGCTGAGGAAAAAGAGCGGCTTGATGCCATTGGGGTGATCCACGGGATACGGAATACAAAGGATCTTGATGAGGCTCCTGGTGCCTATAAGGATATCTCCGTGGTTATGGCGAATCAGCAGGATCTGGTTGATATTGTGGTTGAGCTGCGTCCCTTGGCGGTGATAAAAGGGTAGGGGAGACCGGCTGGTCGGCCCCTTGTATTAATGACAGGGCAACCGCCGGTTGCCCCTACGCCAGGCTGTGGGTGATACGTCCACCCATGATGGTGTACACTGCCCGGCCCTGGAATTTCTCCCCTAAAAATGGCGTGTTTTTGCTTTTAGAAACCACCTGTTCCTCGGTATAGGTAAAGGAAAGGGCAGGGTTGATCACCGTCACATCCGCCACTGCCCCTACACTGAGGGTGCCGCCTGCAACGCCCAGGATTTTTGCCGGATTTACCGACATCAGCTCAACCAGTTGTTGCTCATTAATCACGCCGTCTCTGACCAAGGCAAGAGAAAGGGGGAGGGAGGTCTCTAGCCCGATGATCCCGTTCATTGCCCGATCAAATTCTACCTCTTTTTCCAGCATGGAGTGCGGGGCATGATCTGTGGCTATGGCATCAAAGGTGCCGTCTGCTAGGCCTTGCCTGATCGCCTGCCGATCCTTTTCCGAGCGGAGCGGGGGATTCATCTTGGCATTGGTGGTATAGCCCATAACTGCCTCATCTGTGAGGGTGAAGTAATGGGGGGCTGTTTCAGCGGTGACCCGCACACCTCTAGCTTTGGCAGAGCGGATCAGTTCCGCGCTCATAGCGCAGCTCACATGGGCGATATGCACTCGTTTACCGAGGCATTCCGCTAAGGCAATTTCCCGATACACCATGATGGATTCAGCAGCCGTGGGAATGCCTTTTAAGCCGAGCCGGGTGGAAATAATTCCCTCATTCATAACCCCGTTACTCAGCGAGGGTTCCTCGCTATGGGAAATAACCAGCAGCCCGTGGTCATCAGCATACTCCATAGCCCGTCGCATGAGTTGGCTGTCACGAACCGGTAGCCCGTCATCGCTGACCGCGACCACACCGTTTGCTTTGAGCTCGCCGAATTCAGTGAGGGCATTTCCTTGGCTGTTTTGGCTGATAGCAGCAACCGGATAGACTCGTGCATCGGCCTTTTCCGCTTGGGAAAGGATCAATACGGTCACGGCTCGGCTGTCGTTCACCGGTTTGGTATTGGGCATACAGGCAACCGCAGTGAAACCGCCAGCTGCGGCTGCTCTGGTGCCGGAAAGAATATCTTCCTTATACTCTTCTCCGGGTTCTCTGAGATGCACATGCATGTCAATCAGGCCGGGAACCACCCAACATCCTTCCGCATCTATCTCCTGAATTATTTCCTGAATTTCTGAAGAGTCGGGAGAAACACCTGCTGTCGGATCAGCAATATGTCCTTCCAGGATCAGCAGGTCGCGTATACAATCGACCTTGTTTGCCGGGTCTATAATCCGACCATTTTTTATCAGCAGGGGAGCTGGCATTTTTCAAACCTCAACATCATGAGTTATTCATGAGTAATCATGAGTACGTTGTTAACTGTTTCCCGTAACCAAATACAATAAGGCCATTCGGACTGCAACACCGTTGGTCACCTGGTCGAGAATGACTGACTGGGGGCCGTCCGCAACATCCGGCATAAGCTCAATCCCTCGGTTGATCGGCCCGGGATGCATGATCAGGGCATCAGGGCATGCCCACGAGGCAACCTTGGCTGTGACGCCATAAACTGCCGCATATTCACGTAAGGAGGGGAGTAAGGGGTCATTTTGCCGTTCCTTTTGTATGCGCAGGGTCATGAGCACGTCAGCATCCTGGACAGCTTCTTTCATCGTTGAACAGACCGTGACCCCAAGCTCTTTGAGGCCTGGAGGAATCAACGTTCCAGGACCATAGACAAAGACCTCTGATCCCATACGGAGGAAGCCAAGTATATCGGAGTGGGCCACTCGGCTGTGGAGAATATCGCCGATGATGGCAATTTTTAAGTTGTTCAGCCGTTTCTTGTGCTCACGAACCGTCATCATGTCCAGCAAGCCCTGCGAGGGGTGCTCATGGGTACCGTCGCCTGCGTTGATGACCGCTGCATTAACGTATTGGCTGAGCATGTGGGGTGCGCCAGAAAAAGAATGGCGAATAATAATAATATCAGGGTTCATGGCCGAGATATTACGGGCTGTATCAATGAGAGTCTCGCCCTTGGTTGTGGAGCTGGTAGAGGCGGAAATGTTAAAGGTATCCGCGCTCATTCGCTTTGCGGCGATCTCGAAAGAAAGACGGGTGCGGGTGGAGGGCTCAAAAAAAAGATTAATAATGGTGTTGCCTCGGAGGGTCGGTACCTTTTTTATAGGCCGGGCCGAGATTTCCTTGAAAGATTCAGCGGTAGTCAGGATGTAATCGATATCATCGGCTGATAAATGTTCTATGTCAAGGATATGTCGATGTGAAAAAAAATAGCCGGTAGTCATAATCAAACCAGTCAAAGTAAAGTAAATCTACGGGCTGCGCAGGAGCCTTGTACGTCAAGACTCGCTGCGTATCTTTGCAATAATCATTCAATGATGGCAAGAGGAAAATAGCCTGCTACGAATAAAGAAAGCAAATTTCAATGGAGGATGTCGCCGATTCTGTTCCAACGGACAGAGGAGAAGCGCTCCCAAGAAAAGAGACCTTTTGTGACATCCCAGGACCAGTAAATGATGAAAGCCTTGCCGCGAACTGCCTGCAGGTCTACCCCTTGAAAAATGCCTTCATTGTCAAACCCCCAGAATCGTGCATCAGCCGAGTTATCGCGGTTGTCCCCCATGACGAATATATGTCCCTCCGGTACCCTTACTGGGCCGAAATTATCTCGTCGTGGGTCTACTAACATAGGGCTGATTCTCTTATCATAAAATACGCCATGAATATCTTCAAAAGGTTGATTGTTAATAAATATTTTTTTATTTTTAATTTCAACTGTATCACCCGCCGTGGCGATCACTCTTTTTATATAATCTAGCTTTGGATTTTTTGGGTATTTAAAGACGACAATATCGTTAGGCTTTGGATCTTTAATCGGTATTAGTACGTTACCAGTAAAGGGCATTTTGATCCCGTAGATAAATTTACTGACCAGGATATGATCGCCGATGAACAGGGTTGGCAACATGGAGCCAGAGGGGATTTTAAATGCCTGAACTATAAAGGTCCGTATAAAGAGCGCAAGGATAAGAGCGATTACTATGGCTTCAGTATATTCGCGAGCAGCTGATTTTTGTTTCTCGGCTTGATTTTTTTTCATATTTTAGATGAATGAAGTGTTTTTTAGAGCAGTTCAGGTCGGTTAAGATCTGGAATCGCTTAACGTTTGAGAAGGTACGGAGCTTAACATGAAGAAATAATGTTAAATAGACGAAAAAAAGAATAAATTCAAGCGGCAATTGTTTGGTCGCGACATAGGGATAGTCTAATTAACGGTTTTTTCAAGGGGTTTCCCGGAGAGAAATATTTCGAGAGAAAGAAAGTTTGTGCTGGTTCTTTAATTTTCTAAAAAAAGGAATGCTTTTCTTGACATTTTAACTTTTTTATGACCTATTATGTTTATAACGCTTGGACTTTTGGGCAGTCATTTTTTACGGTGCCATTGCTCTTGGCTGGTAGCTGCTCATAAAAATAAAAAAGAAACAGCATGGCAAAAAAAGAGAAATTTGTCGTTGGGATTGATATTGGCTCCCATGCGGTAAAAATCTGTCAGATTCAAAGAGCTGGTAAGGACGGTTACCAACTTGTCGCTCTCGGTAGTGCTGCGATCTCACCCGGCGCTGTCGAGGATGGGGTCTTGCAGGATGCGGAAGATGTCGGTGATGCCATTGCAGAATTATGTAAGAATTTAAAAATAAAAAATAAAGAGCGCGTCGGGCTGTCAATCTCCGGTTATTCAGTTATTGTTAAAAAAATTAATATTGAAATGGAGAGTGAAGAAGAGCTTGCAGATCGTCTTAATGAAGAGGCTGAGCAGTATATTCCCTTTGATATCAACGAAGTGTATTTGGATTTCCAGGTGCTCAAGGCTGGGGAAGACGAGTTTGATCGTAGTGAAGTTATGTTGGTAGCAGCCAAAAAAGAGGTCATTGATGCTTACCGTTCAATGCTCGAAGCGCAAAAACTTGTGCCCGCCTTGGTCGATATCGATGGCTTTGCTTTAGAAAATATTTGGACAACGGTATCAGGGGGGCATAAAAATGTTTGCTTGATTGATATCGGAGCGTCTAAATTGAATATCAATATTATTGCAGACGGTGCTTCTGTCCTTGCTCGGGATGTGGTAATGGGCAGTGACGATTTGAGTCGAGAAATCGCCAATACTCTTGATCTTGATTATGAAGAGGCCGAGCAGATTAAAACAGGCAGAGTGGAGGCTCCAGAGGAGTATAAAGAGGAACTTCATGACATTTTTATTCAAATCTGCACCAGATGGGTGTTGGAAGTAAAAAAGGCCATTGACCTTTACAGCAATAATAATCCCAAAAAGCCGCTTTCCGCTATTGTTCTGAGCGGCGGAGGCTCCAAGGTTCGCGGCTTGAGAGACTATCTTGCCAGTGAAACCGGTCTTGAAATTGTTGCTTTTAACCCTTTTGAAGGAATGAAGGTCAATGAAAAAAAGATCGATTTGGAATACCTTGAAGCTGTTGCTCCTGAAATGTCTATAGCGGCTGGACTGGCAATCCGACCGGCAGAATTCTAAGATATGATCCGGATTAATCTCCTGCCTGTACGGCAGATGAAGCAGAAAACGCAGGCCGTAAGGCAGCTTTTTGTGAGCGGAGTCGTTATTGGCGCAATTTTTGTCGTCTTATTATTAGGGACCGGTTTTTTATCCGCCAAAGTGAGTGGGTTGGAAAAAAGTATTAGCGATCTTACAGCTCGGAAGAAAGAACTGCAAAAGGAACTTGACTTGATTGTTGAGCTGGAGAAAAAAAAGAAACTTGTCGAAACACAGATAAGTATTGTTCATGAACTGCAAAAACAATCACAGCTTACGGTGCATATTTTAGATGAAATCGCTCGAATAACCCCGCATGAGCGTATGTGGCTGACTACTCTCACTCAGGATACTGGCAGTTTGAAATTAGCAGGTATGGCTTTAGATAATAGAACTATAGCGAATTATCTTAATGGGTTGAAAGAATCACCCTATCTTGCAGATGTGACCTTGGGGCGTTCTGCATTGAGTCTGTACGGTGGAAGAAATTTGAAAGTATTTTCTCTATCCTGTTCTGTAATTCTCCCTGGAGCAGCTGATGAGGCTTCTCAAGAAAAGAGTAAAAAATAATATTTTATTATGGCCTCGGAAAGCGCAAAGTCAAAGTTTGACGTTTTTATTGAAGAAAAGTTTATTCCTCTTGATCAAAAGATTAAGATAGCCGGAGTAGTTGTTCTGGTGGCAGCTCTGGTTGCAGGATTTTATTTTTTTGTTTTTGCAACAAATTTAGAAATTATAAAGAAGCTGGAGTCGGAAAAGGCCTCATTGCAGGCTGATGTAAATAAAGCTGAAAAAGCCGCAGAAAATGTAGAGCAGCATAGGGCTGAACTCGCAGAGGCCGAAAAACGCTTTGAGGAAATTTCCATTGTTCTGCCTAAAACGAAGGAAATTCCAGCTTTGTTGACAAGTATTTCTGATCATGGAACAAGTGCTGGGCTTGATTTTAATTCATTTACTCCAGGCAACGAAACACCTAAAGATTTTTACGCAGAGATTCCTATAAGTATACAAGTTAGCGGCCCTTATCATAATGTCGGTTATTTTCTTGACCAAGTAAGCAAGCTTGAGCGGATCGTAACTGTAAAAAATATTACTATGGGCTCTCCCAGGCAAGTAGAAGGAGAGATACTTCTCAGCTCTTCCTGTAATTTACTGACATATCGTTTCCTCAATGAGGAAGAACGCGCTCAAGCTCAAAAGAAACAAAAAAAGTGACAGACTAGAATATTCAATGAAGCTTACTGTGAAAAGATATCTGGTTACTCTGTTAATGCTACTCGTGCTGCTCGTCGTAGCAGGATTTTTGAATGGCGTGATTTGGGCGGCGGAAGGTGAGATTATCAGTGAAAATACAGAATCTGAAGAAAATCAGGAAATACGGGAGGTTGATAAGTTTCAATATAAGTTTGAAGACAGGCCGGATCCTTTCCTTCCTTTTCTTTCGCAAAATAGTAGTAGAGCCGATACTCAAGATACTTCACCAAGTGGTGAGGAGAGTGAAAAACCATTATCAGGAATGCAACTGTTTGAACCTGGACAGCTGAGGCTGGTTGCCCTATTGAAAATAGGGAATAGAAGTGTCGCTATGGTTGAAGATGTTGCAGGAAAAGGCTATCGCTTGGATGAAAAGATGCCTATCGGCAGATATGGTGTTATTAATCGCATCACAGATGAACAAATTGAAATAACAGAAACCTATACAACGAAAACTGGTCGGATCGTTACAAAGGAAATCATAATGCGTCTGAAAAAAGAGGGAGATAACTAGAAATGCCTCATTTCTTTTCAATCAACCTGCAACAGGGACGTCGTAATCGACCCTGTTTTTTTATTTATTGTATTTATAGTGCTATGCTCTTTGCTCAATTGTCGGTGAGCATGCCTGCTTTGGCGGCTGAAGAGAGTCCTGCCTATAAACAAATTTTAATTAATGGGCTGACTGCTGCTCCTGTTGGAAAGAATCTCGATATTGTAATTCATTGCAGCGGGAAAGCGGATTATATACCTATTGACATAACAAAGCCTCCGGCGATACATATTGATTTTGCTGGTGCAGCAATAGCGACCGGAGTTAAGCTTGCTTTAAACCCTGAGTCTTACGGCATAGAGGTGTCAAACGAGCTGATTACAAACATCACTCCGAAACTCGTACGTATTGAGTTCTCCTTGGTGAAAAAATATAGTTACAGTATGAAATGGAAAGAGAACGACCTTGTTCTTACTCTGGAAGATTTTTTTACCGAGGAGCAGGCACGTCTCGAAGAAAAGATCGACGTTCCTTCTTCTACAGCAGAGGGGGAAGAGTCTACAGGCGTTTTTTCATTATCTTCGCCAAAAGAAAAAGAAATTGAGAAGGAAACGATTGATGGGCATTTGCCCGATATGAGTGATGTGCTGAGTTCTGTTGCTGGTACTGGTACTGGTACAGCCGGATCAGTAGGAGATCAATCAGGGGAGAGTGCAGCACTTGAGATAGGGGACACCGAGACGATCACTGTGGATTTTTACAAGATTGATCTTCATAATGTTTTCAGGATGTTGCGTGAGATTACTGGTAAAAATATCGTGATTGCCGAAGGGGTTTCTGGCAATTTAACGCTTGCATTAACCGATGTTCCCTGGAGACTTGTCCTTGATATTATTTTGAACCTCAAGGATCTTGCGAAATTAGAGAGAGATAATACTATTGTTATCTATCCAAAAGATAAAGAATTTGTCTGGCCGGAACGGGAGGAAGATACACTTACATTCGAGGTGAATGATGAAATAATCAGTAAGGAATCGATTATTATTAAGCAGGAAAAAGATACTCCACCCGAGCAACTTGAAGCAAAAAAGTTGATAGCAAATGGCCGAGCTGCCGAAAAAAAAGGTGATGTGGAGACAGCTGTTCGATTCTATGAAGAAGCACTTGGCAAATGGCCCGAAAATACTAAACTTGCAACGAAGATTTCAACAACATACCTTGCCAAACTGAGTCAGAATGCAAAGGCTGTTTTCTATGCTAAAAAAGCACTTGAAGCAGATAAAAAAAATAGTGCTGCTGCCTTGAATGCGGCTATAGGCAATGCGAATATGGAGGAGTACCGGCAGGCTCAGCAATACTTCGATCAAAGTGTCAATACTGGAAAGCCGAGTAGAGAGGCTTTGGTCAGCTATGCTGCCTTCAGTGAGCGACAAAGACAATATGATGCTGCTCTGCGTTTACTCGAAAAATTAGAGGATATTTATGGGCAGGATTTAAATTCAATGGTTGCACAAGCCCGTATCTATGACTCTTTGGGCAATTCTGAAGCAGCTCGTAAAAAATACAACGCTGTTCTTCATGCTGGCTTTCGGGTACCGCCAGATCTGAAAAAATTTATTTTGAGTAAAACCGGTCAAAAATAAGCCGGACGTCCAAGTTAACGATAAGAAAGAATTATTCTTAAGGAAGGCATAATGAAAAGCAATATTCGATTATTGCACAGTGTTTTTGCGCTGACAACGGCGGCATTCCTCCTTTGCTCATGTGTAGGCAAAAAATCGGAAGATGAGAAGAGTAAAACTGCTCGCCTTGCAGCCCCTGAAAAAAAACAACGTACGGTAATTGAGCCTTCTTTGTTACCGCA
>JBATKL010000101.1:0-21446 GCA_049669385.1 Candidatus Electrothrix sp.
CGGGCGGCAGGGATTAACGCCCGAATTATTGCGCTCAGCAATGTGACCAGTGCTGGTTTGGAAGAGATTCAACAATCGATGATATCAGGAAAAACCTATTGCCTCCTGGGCTCATCCGGGGTTGGCAAGAGCACCCTTATTAACCGACTCACGGGCCAGGATATCCTGAAAACCGGGAGGGTACGTGCTTCTGGCGAAGGACGGCACACCACGGTTCGACGACAACTCATTGTCCTTGAGCAGGGGGGCATGATTATAGATACCCCTGGTATGCGAGAGGTCGGTGTTGTTGCGGCCAAGGAAGGAATGGAAGATACTTTCGATGATATTGAAGAATTGGCAGGGAGTTGCCGGTTCAACAATTGTAGCCACGGTAACGAACCAGGCTGCGCAGTGCTCCAGGCAATACAAGCTGGAACGCTGTTGTCAGCACGGTATGAAAATTACGTAAAACTTAAGCAGGAGGCAACGTTACATGCACGCCCCCGGAGAAAACGCTCATGAGTAAAAAACTCGTCCCAGCATGCCGTCGTTATCGCCTGACCCTGGAGTATGATGGTACCGGCTTCAGTGGCTGGCAGAAACAGAATGACGCCAGAACCTTACAAGGGAGCTTGCTGGTGGCTGCCCAGGAGATCTTTGCGGATAAGCGGGTAGATATCCAGGGCCATGGCCGCACCGATGCCGGGGTTCATGCCCTGGCCTATACCGCCCACCTTGAAACCTGTGGGGCCGTGATCCCTCTCCCCATGCTGCTGCAGCGGTTTAACGCATTGCTCCCGGCAAGCATCGTTCTTTTGGATATTTCTCCTTGCGATGCACGCTTTCATGCCCGCCATAACTGTCTCGGTCGCAGTTATCTCTACCAGATCAGCAAACGTAAAACTGCTTTTCATAAAAAATATGTCTGGTGGGTCAAAGAGGAGCTTGATACCAAGGCCATGACCGAGGCAGCCAAAATCTTTGTTGGGATGCATAATTTCGCCTCCTTTGCGGAAAAGAAGGAGCTGAAAAAAACGACCAAAGTCAATATTAACGGAATTTTTTTGTATGAAGATGAAGCAGAAGAGATGCTGCGGTTGCGGGTGGTAGGTTCTCATTTTCTCTGGCGGATGGTGCGCAGATTGGCCGGGGTGCTGGTGGCGGTGGGGCAGGGTAAGATCAACAGAGACCAGGTTGCTGCCTGTCTTGCTGGCCCGTCTGATATTCCTAAAGCACTTACTGCTCCGGCCTCCGGCCTTTTTTTTGAACAGGCTTTTTATGATCAGGGAAAATTTGACAAATTTTTGGCAAAAGCAGCGGAGGAGTCTCTGTGAATGCTCGTACATCACCCGCTAAACCTTGAACAAAACCTTCACGCCTCATAAAGAGGTCTCATGCGAGGCCTTACAAGAGGCTTGTAGGTAGCAAACCGTCTACAAGCCTCTGCTATATGAGGAAGGTAATCACGCCGGTCGCAACACCAGATGCTCCATAATATACTGACGACGATCAGGCGTATTTTTCCCCATGTAAAAGCTGAGCACCTGACTGACTTCAGACAGGCTGTCCAACCGTACCGGCAGAATTCGCATATCCGATCCGATAAACTGCTTGAATTCCGGCGGTGAAATCTCCCCGAGTCCTTTAAAGCGGGTAACCTCCACCGAGGCAGCACTGCCCCGGCCCTTTAAGAGATTGACGGCCTCTTCCTTTTCCTGAGTAGAATAACAGTAGATGGTTTGCTTCTTGTTTCTGGCTCGAAAAATTGGGGTCTCCAGGATGTAGACATGGCCGAGTTTGATCAGCGGTTCAAAATAATGGAGAAAAAAAGTGAGGAGCAGGTTGCGGATATGCAGCCCGTCGACGTCTGCATCGGTTGCTAAGATGATTTTATCGAAGCGCAGGTCGGCAATGGAATCCTCGACATTCAGCCCCCGCATCAGAGAATACATCTCGTCGTTTTTGTACAGGAGATCAAGTTTCTGGCCAAAGACATTCATGGGCTTTCCCTTGAGGGAAAACACTGCCTGGGTCATGGGGTCACGGGAGGAGACAATGGAGCCAGCAGCGGACTGGCCCTCAGTGATAAAGACCATGTTCTCCCGGCCTTTTTTAGACGGATTTTGTCGGGAAGGATGATGTTTGCAGTCCTTCAGCTGCGGAATCTTGAACGCGACCTTCTTGGCTTTTGCCTTGGCCTCCTTGCGCACGGATTGTAACTCCTTACGGATGCGCTCATTACGTTGGATTTTGTCCAAAAAGATTTCCGTGCTCTCCGGGTATTTGTACAGGTAGGTGGCCACAGCTTCTCGGACTGCATTGACGATCCAACTCTTTACATCGGTATTTCCCAGTTTATTCTTTGTTTGTGATTCGAAAACCGGTTCCTGTACCTTGACAGCAAGGATGGCGACGATACCATCCCGCACATCTTTTCCCGTGTATTTTTTGCCCGAGAATTCATTGACCCCTTTTAGTATTCCTTCGCGAAAGGCCGAGAGATGGGTCCCGCCCTCAGAAGTATAGGTGCCGTTGACAAAGGAATAATAGGTCTCACTATAATCATCTGTATGGGTGAAGGCGAACTCTAAAGCGGTTTCTGAAAACTGAATCGGAGGATAGATGCCCCTGTCATCAAGCTCTTTTTCCAGCAGATCAAGAAGCCCTTTTGCTGAATAGTATTTTTTCTTTGCCGACGTATTTTTTTTTGTCTCTTCTTTTTCTATCCCCTCCTTTTCGGTTTCTTTTTGCAAGCTTGGCGCATCAAGATACAGGATCAGGCCTGCGTTAAGATAAGCGTAACGCCATAAGCGTTGATCAACATAATGCATGTCAAAAGAATAGCTGGGAAAGGACGCTGTATCCGGAAGGAATTCAATCAGTGTGCCGTCTTTTTCCTCAGTCTCTCCTTCTTCCTCATGAACAAGGGTACCTTGTTCAAAGAACGCTTTTTTGAATCGCCCCTTGCGAAAGGCGCAGACGGTGAATTGTTCGGAAAGCGCGTTCACTGCCTTGGTTCCCACTCCGTTCAATCCCACTGAGAATTGAAAGACATCGGTGTTATACTTGGCTCCTGTGTTGATGACAGAAACACATTCAACAACCTTGCCCAGGGGAATGCCACGCCCGTAATCGCGCACCCGGCAGCGGCCATTTTCTTCGATGAAAATATCAACCTGTTTGCCGTATCCCATGATGTATTCGTCCACGGCATTGTCGATCACCTCTTTAAGCAGGATATAGATACCGTCATCAGGATCGGATCCGTTACCGAGTCGACCGATGTACATGCCGGGGCGTTTGCGGATATGTTCAAGGGAACTGAGGGTCTTGATTTTCGATTCGTCGTATTGATGTTCTGACACGTTATTTTGGATGTTTTTTATTTTAAAATTCAGATTACTGCGTTTTCTTTCAGAGTGAAACGGTTTCGATAAACATAAACATAAATTCCGGTTCCTGGGAGCAGAATTTTTACAGTGAATCTGGCGGGCGGCGAGAGAAAAGTAATATTAGTCAAAATATCAGCGAGTAATTCATCTTCTGTTCATCTTGTTTCGGTATAATAAAAGAGAAAATAAGGGGTGGCTATACAGAAACAGTGCCACCCGAAACTTTTATTTATCCTAAAAAATGAGGAGAGACACCATGAACAATTGTACGATATCCCCCCGACATTCTGCTGCAAGAAAAACGATAACCGGTTTGTTTGCGTTGGCTGCCATGCTGACCTGCCTTTTCTGTGCGGGCACAGTTCAGGCCAGCAGGGGGGAGAGTAAAATCTATGGCATAATCGACAGGATGCCGGATACGGGTTTGAATGGCATATGGATTATCAGTGGCCGTGAAGTTGAGGTTAGTGATAGAACACAAATTAAAGAAAAACATGGTCGGGCCGAAACAGGGCGGTACGTAGAGGTGGAAGGTTTCTGGGAAGGTGACCGATTTATATCGTATGAGCTTGAGGTGGAACGTACCAGAGAGTCTCGGCGTGACCGCCGTTCTTGAGGTAAGTCTAAAATCCCGCGCTGCCAGGGGCGTGGGATTAATACCTGAATTTCAAATACCTGAGTATTTATATTGAGCTCGGATTGTGTATACTTTTTACTCGTCACGACTCAAGAGCAGGGTAGAACTTACTCGTTTTTAGCCTGTTAATGAGAAAGAGATCTTATTGGCAAGGATTCTCGTTCCTGCTTTAGGCCAGTCATTACAAGAAATTAGAAGAAGGCTGTAAAAACAAGAAAAAGTGGCATGAATATAGCATTTATAATTATGAAAACAACGTAAAAGAATAAAAGAAAGGCAGTCGGTAAAAGCGGAGAATATAACGGAGATACAACAGGGTTCTGAATAAAGATAATTTATTTCCCCCTTTTATATATATAGCATAGGGTGCGCAACCCTACACCTCGGCAGGTTTGATCCTCCTTTTTTCCTGCCGGGGCATTTAGCTTCGTTTATTCTTTTCTATAATATAAAGTTCAACCCTATGCCTCGGCAGGTTTACTCCTCCTTTTTTTTCCTGTCGGGGCGTGTTTTGCAAGCGGCTTTGTGATTGATATATCGTTCAACCCTATGCCTCGGCAGGTTTACTCCTCCTTTTTTTCCTGTCGGGGCATGTATTTCAGCCGAATTTATGAGCAATACAAGGTTCAACCCTATGCCTCGGTAGGTTTGCTCCTCCTTTTTTTTCCTATCGGGGTATTTTTATAGTTGGACAGGACACCCCGTTTCGGGGTGTTTCTTTTTTTGCCCTTCCTTATTCTTGTCACATCATATTTTCCGGATCCACATCAATACCCAGCCTTACGCCCGTTCGGCAAACGTTTCTTTTTTCTGCAACAATCAGATCGCAGAGCCGGTGCAGCTTTTCCGGTTCACGACTTTTGAGCAGTAATTGCCAGCGAAAACGCTTTTTTATCAGAGATAAGGGTGAGGGAACCGGCCCCATGATATCTACGGATTTCTCTTTGAGATTACGGAGAAAGTCAGCTGTTTGTCGCGCCGTTATGGCTACATCTTCTTCTTTTGCACCGCTGAATCTGATATTTATCAGTCTGCCAAATGGCGGATAGGAAAGAGCGCCCCGAAATGTTATTTCCTGCTTATATAATTCGTTGTATGCATGGGCACGGGCGAATTCGATGACATAATGTTGCGGCTGATGGGTCTGAACAATAACCCTGCCGGAATGTTCACCCCGTCCTGCTCTGCCGGTCACCTGGGCAAGGAGCTGGTAGGAACGCTCTGCTGCCTTATAATCGGGAATTCCCAACCCGCTGTCCGCCCATATAATGCCCACCAAGGTCATTGCAGGAAAATGGAGGCCCTTGGCCACCATCTGGGTGCCGACCAGAATATCCACTTCATGGTTACGCACTTGATCTAAAATACGCAGGTATGCTTTGCGATCTCTTGTTGTGTCGCTATCCAAGCGGGCGACGTTGGCAGTAGGAAAGAGTTGGCGCACTTCCTGTTCAATCCGTTCCGATCCCACGCCAAGACCGACAACCGAGCCGGAGCCGCAATCTGGACAGACAATATTCGGGGTTGTTGCATAGCCGCAGTAATGGCAGAGGAGACGATTGTCGCCCTGATGATGGGTAAGAGAAACCTTGCAGTGGCGACATTGGATAATGTGCCCGCAGTCACGGCAGAGCATGAAAGCGGCATATCCTCGGCGATTGACAAAAAGCAGGCTCTGGTGTTGGTTCTCCAGGTTTTCCTGTAAAGCGGTGAAGAGCTGCTGAGAAAAAAAGGCGTTTTTTCGATCCCGCTGTTTTTCTCGAAGATCGACAACAGTGACCTTGGGCATGATTTGATCATGTATCCGTCTGGTCATGGTGAGGAGACGATATTTCTTCTGTTCAGCATGATAAAAACTGCTCACAGAGGGGGTTGCCGAGGCCAGAAGAACCGGGCAGTCGGCAAATTTAGCCCGCAAGACTGCCACGTCTCGTCCATTATAGCGAAGTCCGTCATCCTGCTTATAGGCGGGTTCATGTTCTTCATCAACGATGATCAAGCCAGGTTTGGCAAGCGGGGCAAAGACAGCGGAACGTGCCCCAATAACAATACGTACTTTGCCCTGAAGGACTCGCTGCCATTGGTCGAATCGTTCACCGTTTGAAATACCGCTGTGCAGGATGGCCAGGGTGTCACCAAAGCGAGAGTAGAAATGGCCTTCCAGCTGGGAGGACAGGGCTATCTCTGGCACCAGAACCAGGACAGTTTTTTCGCAGGCCAGGCAATGTTCCGTAGCCCGTAGGTAGACCTCGGTTTTCCCGCATCCGGTCACGCCGTGCAGGAGAAAGGGTTGGAAACCACCAATGTCAAGCGCAGCCTTTATCTTGCCGATAACATGGTCCTGTTCCGTGGTCAGGGTATCCGGTTGTGGAAAAAAAGGCGGAACTTTACCAAAGGGATCTCGATAGACCCGCTGTTCTTCAAGGGTAACCAGGCCGGCTTTTGCAAGACTGTGCAGTGCCTTGCCCGCTCCAGAGTACTGTCGGGTCAGCTCGGCACGAGGCAGGAGAGGATGTCCCTTGCAAAGGCGGAAAAACAGGTCTAAGGTTTTGAGCTCGGATTTTTTCAGGTTTTCTTGAGGAACAGCCGGAGGAACCGCAGTTTTCCCCGAATTTTCCTCCGAATTGTCTTTCGGATTTTCCTTTGTTTCTATCTGGTAGTGGGCAAGGTTCTCCAGGTTCTCCAGGTTCTCCAGATTCTCCTGAAGCGCAGTATTGAGTCTAACCACGGTTTCAATTTTTTCCTTAACCTTGGGGCTGACGACCACCTCGTTGATATAGATCCACCCTTCAGTCTCCCATGTCCGCAACAGGCCCTGTATGGCTGATTTTCCCCGAAGAGTTTTTACTGTTCCTGGTAACAGCTTCCCCTTCTCCAGTAATCGGTCCATCCAGGCGGCTCGATTTTTCAAGGTGTGCAGAGTTGCTGGCAGTTGCCGGTGACCCGTCTCGGTAAGGACGATTTCATGCCCAGAACCGGCCCGGAGACCCGATGGCAGGGCGGTTTGGATGACTTCGCCGAGTGGATGGTGGTAATAGTCTGCAATCCAGCGAAAGAACGGTATAAGCTGCTTTGGAAAAAGAGGTTCAAGGTCAAGTCGTTCAATAATCGGCTTGATCTTGTACGGCAGATCGGGAGGGGAGCTTGAAGAGGACAGGATGTAACCGGTGACAGAGCGATTTCGCAGGGGAACCAGCACCCGAATGCCGGTGGGCAAAGGGGTAGGGAGGTCAATGGGTTGAGCGTAGGTTAGGCTGCCCAAAAGAGGGGCCGCGACAGCAACTTCATAGACGATCATAGTGGCTATCGCGTGAATATCTGAAATTATTGAGAACAGTTTTTGCGATCGCAGACAGATTTAAGATGATCTCGGAGTGGTTCGCCAAGGGTTGGATGATCAAGGGCGATATCGACAATCGCCTTGAGATAGCCTAGTTTGTCTCCGGCATCATACCGTTTTCCTTCAAATTCATAGGCATACATACCGCGCTGGTCAGCAAGGGATTGAAGGGCATCAGTTAACTGGATCTCGCCGCCATGTCCTGGGGTTGTTTTGCCGAGGGCCTTAAAAATTTCCGGCATCAAGAGATAACGCCCGATGATGGCCATGTCGGAGTTGGAGGTACCTGGAGCCGGTTTTTCCACCATCCGCGTTACCTTAACGGTTCGTTCAAAATCAGTTTTTTCCCCTTCAACAATACCGTATTGATGGGTTTGATCCATGGGGACACGTTGGATCGCGACGATAGACTCGTTGACCTCTTCGTAGAGGTCGATCATTTGTCGGCAACACGGAGTTTGACTGCGAACAAGATCATCTCCGAGCAGGACGAGAAACGGTTCATCTCCCACTACGTTGCGAGCCATCCAGATGGCATGCCCTAAGCCGAGCGGTTCTTTTTGGCGTACTGAAACAATATCAATCAGAGAGGAGGTGAGCGCCAGCTCTTCCCGTAATGCATGCTTATTTTTCTCCTTCAGAATTGTATCCAGCTCATAATTATAGTCAAAATGATTTTCAATGGCCGACTTACCTGCCGAGGTAATCAGGATCACCTCTTCTATTCCTGAAGCCACCACCTCTTCGACAATGTACTGGATTGTCGGGCGATCAACTATGGTAAGCATCTCTTTAGGGATGGCCTTGGTTGCTGGCAGAAATCTGGTGCCGAGTCCGGCAACAGGAATAACGGCTTTACGAACTTTCTTCATTTTTCTCCTATGAGTTGACGGGGAGAGCGAACTCCTCCTACCTGCTGAATAACGGGAAGGAGGGTGCGTTCATGACGCATTATCTGTGCAGAACAATAAGGAAGTCAACCCGCGATTATACATGATCGTCTTCTTTGTCGATGATCCCCGTGAGGTCGAGAGCGTACAATAAATTTAACAATTGGATTTTAATGAATTGTAATATTCTTGTGAAGTTTTTTCAAGGCGAAAGAGGAGGGAGAAGAATACCTGTTCTTAAAAAAGAAGGTGACGTATTCATTTATTAAAACAAAAAAAAGAAATTGAGCTAAATGCTGAGATGTCTTCCTGATGAAATCCGTGCTCTGTTCTTCATGTGCTGGATAAAACGAGAGGGAATATTTGTTGAAAAGTTGAAAATACAGTTTTTTTAATTTTTTCACTCAGCTGTTCTTGGGTAAACCGTACAGTTGAGAGATGATTTGAGAGATGATTTTTTTTCATATGCTGGTATGATGACGGGGAAATACTGCGGAGACCCAGGGGATGCCCCTGCTGTTTGCTGGACACCTCGCCCGTCCAGGGGGAGGACGATTTATTGTTCTTTATATATACAAAACGAGGAAAAACCATGAAAGAAACATTATCTGTAGGCATGATCGGTGGTGGTCAAATGGGGGAGGCCTTGATTCGCGGCATGATAGAATCAGGGGTGACAAAGGCGGAAAATATCACAGTTGCCGAGCCCATGGCTGGGCGGCGTGAGTACCTCGAAAGCACCTATCAGGTCAATGCGGTGGAAACACCTGCCGAGCTTACCGAGAAGAGCCGTGTCATTATTTTGGCGATAAAACCGCAAATTATGGAGCCGGTTCTCCGCCAATACAGTGCTCATCTCACGGAGGACCACCTTCTTGTTTCTATAGTAGCCGGTATCCCCCTTTCCTGCATAGAGCAAGTGGTCAACGGAAAAATGCGTATTATACGGGTGATGCCGAACACCCCCGCCTTGGTGCTCGCCGGTGCTTCAGCCATGAGCGGCAATGATAATATCCGACAGGAGGACATGGAGGTTGCCCAGCAAATTTTTGCCTCTGTGGGCACCTGCATCGAAGTGCCAGAGAATCTTCTTGACGCTGTTACCGGACTGAGCGGCTCTGGGCCGGGCTATGTGTTTACCTTTCTTGAGGCTCTGGTCGACGGCGGAGTGCTGGCCGGACTTCCCCGTCCGATAGCGGAGCAGTTGGCACTCCAGACCTTGTACGGTTCTGCCAAGCTGGCTATGGAAACCGGTGAGCCCGCAGCGGTCCTCAAGGGCAAGGTGACTTCGCCGGGCGGAACAACCATTACCGGGATTCAGGTTTTGGAAGAAGGGTGTCTGCGGGGAACTGTTATGACCGCTGTGGAAGCGGCAACAGAGCGTTCTAGAGCCTTGGGACAATAATTTTATGCATGACGGATACGACGGATACGACGGATAAACAAAATAATAAACACAATATGCATATTCGCTATGCCGGGATTATCACCCGCAAGGATTCGCCTGAAGTCCTCCGGGTGGGCCAGGAGCTGGCTGGCTGGTACCAAAAGCACTCGATAAAAGCAGAACTGGATCGGATTGATCCGGCAATGGACATGCTGACCATTCTGGGCGGCGACGGTACCCTGCTGCATGTGGCAGATCAGGCTGCGCAGCACAGCATCCCGGTGGTCGGCATCAATCTCGGTAATCTCGGTTTTCTCACCGAAGTTGCTGCTGAAGAGATGTATCAGGCCCTTGAAGAGATCCTCAATAGCGGGGTAACCATTGAGGAGCGGATGATGCTCCGAGCCGAGTTGCTGGATGAAAACGGCGCGTCTGCCGGGCCGCCTATGTTTGCCCTCAATGAGGTGGTGATCGTCAAAAGCAGCACTGAACCGATGATGCGGCTCGGCTGTTGGGCGGATCGTGAATACATCACCACCTATAAGGCGGACGGCCTGATTATCTCCACCCCCACAGGCTCTACCGCTTATAATCTCTCCGCAGGCGGTCCTATCGCCCATGCCGAACTCCGCACCATCCTTGTGACCCCGATTTGCCCTTTTATGCTGGAATCTCGACCTGTTCTTCTTTCCCCTCGAACCCGAGTGACTGCCCAGCTGGCCCCGCCCTCAACCAATGTCAAAATAATGGTCGACGGTCGCCTTGGTTGGACCATGCGGGCTAATGATTTTCTTTCTATTGAAGCAGCCGCCAAACCGCTGCGGCTGATCAGTTCCCCGCATAAGGGGTATTTCGATATCCTTCGCAATAAGTTGAACTGGGGCGGTCGTGATCCCGGCTATCCCTTGCCTGAGGTTATGCAGCAGGTGCTGTAGGGGCTTGTAGGGGCGAATCCCCGTGTTTGCCCTTTCATGCCAGCTATCAGAATGATTCTTTTCTCAAAATAACAAGATGATGAAAGCACTAAAAAGAGTATTTCCCGCAATATCAGCCCTGTTGATGCTATGCCTACTGTTGGCGGCATCCTCTGCCTTAGCAGAGCGCAACAAGGTCGTTTTTCAGCATGTGCATGATAAAACGCTGAAGACCGACTGTGTGGGGATCAAGGATAAGCCCGATAACGTGTCGCTGTCGCGGTACACCTACACCTGTTACGATGACGAGGGTAATGCCCAACCTATCATGCCCGGTGCTGAGTGGCGGCTGGTTGAAGCGGAAAAAGTTTGCTTTATCCACAGAGTTCGCGACACCATCCGGGTCTGTATGGAAATTACTCCGCTCACGGAAAATGTGTCTTCCTATTATACCTGCAAGGTTGGTGACGGGCCGCCTCAGTCTTTTGACCCGACCGCGAAATGGAAAAAGCTTACCGCTGATGACAAGCGTTGCGCCCCGCGTCTGCAATCCTTTGAAGTGTCTAGAACTCTGGTGATTCAAGGATTACCTGATTGGGGAGGGAACAATGCACAGCAAGAATAATCCTTTTCCTCTGGCCGGTCTCCTTGACGCTGGTGCCATCACCGGTATTGTGGTGGCCCTGCTCTATACAGCGGGCTGGTCCTATGCCTACCATTATTTTTCCCTTTTTCATCTTGGCCTGACCGAGCTTGGGGTCACCAAAGACACCCTGTTTATCTACAGCCTTTGGGTGATCAAGGGCAGCATCCCCGCTGTTATTGCCTGCTTTTGTACCATCGGGATCTATTTCCTCCTCCGCTTTCTTTGGAGAAAGAAGGCCATTGTTGAGCAGGTCGAGCCTGCTGAAGGGGAGGGCGATGAATCGGTTCAGGTGGTCAGGCATCCGGTTTGGTTGTGGGTCGTCACCCTTGTGGGCTCGCCTTTGTATCTCCTCTTGTTGTTCTTCTTTTTTTATCATCTCGGTTCCAAGGAGGGGTGGGAGGATTTTGATCGGCAGCGAAAAAATGATTTCCCCTCGTATCCACGGGTCAAGGTGTGGCTGAAAGGGGAGCAGAATCTGATGACCGAGGAATGGGCTGGCGGCTGCTATCGCTTGCTGCTGCGCAATAAGACGCAGTTGTATATTTTTCCGGCGGACGGGATTAGTGAGAAAGCGCCGACTGAGGTGATTCCTAACAGTCGAGTGGATGCGTTGCGGGTGTTGCCTTTGTATCAGAGTTCTGAGGAGTGTCAGTTATGATCATAGCCCGAACCAAAGAAATCTTTTTTGCTCAAGAAGAAGTATTCAAGAAGAAGTATCAGTATACCTTCAACCTTCCAGGAGGATATCCATGACAACAGGCATGAAAAAAAGTATGAAAACAAGTATGAAAAAAAGATGTACAACAAGCTGTTGTTTTTTAAACAACGCCCTTAGCCCGCTTCGTATGGCACCGCTACTGGCTGCCCTACTGAGCCTGAGCCTGCTCTTTGCCGGAGCAGCCCAGTCCGGCCCGTTGCAGCTCCAGGCAACCTTTGACAATGACACTGTTTATACCGAACAACCAGGACCTCATTATCTGGAAGTCCTGGTCACGGCTACCTCCGAGACCAATTCCTTGCGAAAGCGTTTGCCGCTTAATCTCGCCCTGGTCATTGATACCTCCGGTTCCATGCGGGATGAGAATAAGCTCGATTCGGTCAAACAAGCAGCTCTTGCCTTTGTGAATCGCCTCCGCCCTGAAGATCGACTCGCCATTATCAGCTATGATACCCATGCCAAGGTGGTATTGCCCTCAAGCCCTATGCGGGTCGGCCAGGAAGCTCGCTGGCTGATCCAATCCCTACGTGCGGACGGTGGCACGAATCTCGGTGCCGGACTGATTGAAGGCTATCATCAGCTCCGGGAATTTGCCGGACCGCGAACCACTAACCGGGTGCTTCTGCTTTCGGATGGCAAGGCCAATGTGGGCATCACGTCCTCAGCCGAGCTTTCCCGCATGGTTTTGCAGGAGGCTGATGCCGGGATTTCTCTGAGTACCTTTGGGGTGGGCCTGGATTTCAATGAAGATCTGATGGCGGCTCTTTCTGAAAGCGGGCGGGGAATGTACTATTTTATTGATCGCCCGGAAAGTATGGAGACAATCCTGGCCAAGGAGTTTCATTCGGTTGAGCGACTGGTTGCCGCAGATATCAAGGCGACCATCACCTTGGACCGGGGGTTGCTTATTGAGCAGGTCTTTGCCAATACTTTTACAGTCAACGACAATACGGTCTCTGTTCGCTTTGGAGATCTTGCTGCCGGAGAGCGACGACGTATGCAGATCCGCGTTCAGCCTCAGCAGCGTGGACCGGGTGCGGTCAATAATGCCGCGATGATTGAGGTCGTGTACACCAATCCCGGTGGCGGCGGATCCGGTTCCCTGTCTCAGAGTATCGGGTTGGCCTATATAAAGAGCCAGCAGGCAATAGCGGAGAACCTGAATAAAGATATTTCCGACCGGTCTGCCGTGTTTGAGGCTAACCTTGCCCGTAAGGAAGCAGCTCTGGCCTTTGATCAAGGAGAGAAAAAACGCGCTGACAGTATTCTGGATCGGGTAAAGAAACAACTGGAAGGTTTTGCAGGTTCCAGCAGTCGGGTGCAGCAGGAGGTCTCGGAGATGGAAGACTATCAAAAAGGTCTTGAGCAGCCCATGCCTGCCCGTGAACGGGCTTTGATGCAGAAGCGGGTCAAGCATAAGAGCCAGGCCATTGAGGGCTGCTGAAGCTGGATTATTTGCTTTTTAGTGCAAAAATAGTCGCAAAGATACGGTCCGATGATCTCTTCACACAAACATCTTTTGCAAGGAATCGCTTGACGACATAAAATATAATAGAGCAGAATATTGTTAGGGACTCCTTGGAAAGTGGTATACTTTGGCCGGATTAACTCCGGCCTTCTTTTATCCCATTAAAGTAAATTCTCGTGTGAGGAAATATCATGTGGAGAAAGATCATTATGATATGCGGCTTGCTTCTGCTTGTTGGTGGTATGTACCATGCCTACGGTGGGCTGAAGCACTCTATCCCCGAGCGAATGACGGTTGCCGAGTTTGCGACAGGTAAACGTTCGCCCGGAGCAGTTCTGCTGATCGATGCCCGGTTGAATCTTCTGAAAGCGGTTGTGGTGACGGAAGGAAAAGAGGGAAAAATCAAAAAGCTGTATGTGCCCATTGAATCCGTTT
This sequence comes from Candidatus Electrothrix sp., assembly GCA_049669385.1. Classification (GTDB taxonomy): domain Bacteria; phylum Desulfobacterota; class Desulfobulbia; order Desulfobulbales; family Desulfobulbaceae; genus Electrothrix. The sequence goes on from JBATKL010000101.1 coordinate 13,810, forward strand.
ATTTCCTTCAGGAAGACAAGGTCGGCCTGCTCCTTGATACCAGTGATGGAGAGTTGCTGCGGATTGCTGCGGAGCTCTATCAGATGAATAAGGAAGAGCAGATGAAGCATGTGGTCTATCATCGGAACACCTTGCTCCATGAAACAGCGCTTGCCGGGATTATGCTTGATAAAGCCTCTATGCGGGCAAGTCGGTTACGCGAGATAAGTACTGTTGTTCCGAATTTGGCTGATGATTTTTTTATCCTCCGGCATCACGCAAGGGTGAATCTGCTTCGAAGTCTGGTTATCTCCATACTTGGCCTCTTTGTCCTTGTCTTTGGTCTGTTCCGGGATGAAAGAGTCGATCCTTCCTCTGAAACGGATTCTGCTCCAGTCTGATGAAGCCTGATGAAGCCTGATGAAACTGTTTGTAATATACCCTTAGCACTTAGCACTTAGCACTCTTGAAAAAACCACCTCAACTTTGCTCTCCTGTCCGCTCTGGTCGGGGGATGTCTTGAATGTATCTTATTATCTTATGAAAGTAGCAATTTTTAGTGATACCCATACCTCACATTGGAAAATCAAAATCCCGGCTGCGGATATACTCATTTTCGCCGGGGATATGACCCATTGTAGAACTGATCGTGAGGTCGTTGATTTTAATGATTTTCTACGCAGCCTGCCCCATAAACATAAAGTTGTGGTTGCTGGTAATCACGATCATAGACTTACTGATGACCCGGAAAAGGCACAAGCTCTTCTGTCAGAGGCGAGATATCTTCAAGATGAAGCTGTTGTCATTGAAGGGATTACTCTCTACGGGGCTCCCTGGAATCCCCTTTTTAATGATCATGCCTGTGATGCCTTTTCTTTGCCGCGCGGTAAGGTGTTGAAAAAAAAATGGGATATGATTCCGCAAGATATTGATATCTTGGTGACCCATACGCCGCCGTCCGGCATTCTTGATCGAAGTGGTCCGGTCTCGCACGGTTGTACAGACTTGGCAGCCGCTGTTGCAACCCTCAAGCCGAAATACCATATTTTTGGCCATATCCATAATCGACACGGCGCGGTCAAGCACGGTGAGACGTGGTACATCAACGGCAATGTCCAGGGAAAAAACGGTGCGCTGCGCTCTCCGCTCCTGCTTGATTATGACTCCGGGAAAATTTTGGAAGTTGAAATTGAGGATGTATGAGTTAACGGCTTGCGTTTCTTATTGAAAAGATAGATGAGCCCTGTTAGCTTGCTTAGAGTGAACAGGGCAGGTTTAATATGTAAATATTACGCAAGCGCATTTTGGAGCCTGCCTTTGGTAAACCCTTTTAGTCAACCTTTTTGATCAATCCTAAAGCATGGAGGTTTTGATGAAGTTTTTTATCTGGCTCATGAGTTGTTCTGTCCTGTTGCTGTTGAACGGCTGCTATTATCCCGGCCCTTATCCTCAGCAGCCTCCTGTCGTTCGGCCTCCTATCGTTCAACCTCCGCAACCGCCACCCGGTGTTTGCGGAGGTATAGCAGGATGGGGGTGTCCTTCAGGGCAGTTCTGTGATTTCGGTCGTGGTAAGTGTAACATGCCAGATGCCCAAGGGACCTGTAAGCCGAGACCGGAGATGTGTAACCGTATGTACAAACCCGTTTGCGGCTGCGATGGCAGGACATACGCAAATCGCTGTGAGGCTAAACGGGCCGGTGTCACCATCAGCCATAAAGGACAATGCAGGGTTGTACCTGACAGCACTTCAAGGAGGCGTGGGAGCAGGCGTCACTGGTAAGGGAGAGTAAGGGAGAGTAAGGGGGGGGATGGAGTAGCCTTTTTTGTGCTGTCTGCATGGCGCGTCTCTACCTCTACCTTGTACCCCCTTACCTCTATTTCTATCTGTGCTTGTTTTTGCTCTTACAGCCGCGTCTTGATAACCTGAGCAAGCCGCACAAATTCTTCCAAGGTCAGCTGTTCTGCGCGGACTGTCGGGAGAAGTTCGGCTTCTGTAATGCACTCTCTGAGCTCATCCTTACTGAGTAAGCCCGTGGCGGCAAGTCCGTTGAGCAGAGTTTTCCGTCGCTGGCCAAAGGTGTTGTTGATAATGGTCTTGAGCAACTTGCGATCAAATTCACCCAAGGCTACGGCTCTCTCCGGCAGGGGATGAAAGGAGAGCCGAATCACCGCAGAGTCCACCTTGGGCCGGGGATGAAATTCTTCCGGCCCCACATGCATGAGCATCTTCACTGTTGCAGAGGTCGCAAGCATAACTGTGGGCACCCCGTACGCCTTGGTCCCAGGTTGAGCAAGCAGACGTAAGGCCACTTCTTTCTGGAGCATGACCACGACAAAGTCGATCAGGTCGTGGTGCTCAATAAGCTTGAAGAGAAAGGGGGAGGAAATGGAATAGGGCAGGTTGGCAATGATCTTCAACCGTTTGCCCCCGGAGAGACGCACCAGCTCGTTGAAATCCGTCTTCAGGACATCCTGGTGAATCAGGCGGACATTGTCCGGGAGCGTCTCCTGTTCCTCATGCAGACGGATAATCCCGGAGTCTGCTTCCAGCCCCAGAACCAGGCCCGCAGCTTCGGCCAAGGGGCCTGTTAAAGCTCCCAGTCCCACCCCGACTTCCAGCACGGTATCGTCTTTACTGAGTTCGGCAAAATCAACAATGCGTTCCGCTGTGTGCTGGTGGACAAGGAAGTTTTGCCCTAATTTCTTTGATGCTGACAGTCCTTGTTTTTTGAGGAGGATTCTACTCTTCTGATACACCATAGCCTTTTGTTTGCCTTATTTTTTATTATTATTGAGCTTTTGTTTCCGCAGGCGGTGAACCCGAAGAGTGCGAAAGAATTTCAGGGCGAAAAAATAGCTGATAATACCTGCCGGGAGACCGATCAAAACCCCGCCGGTGAGCAGGACAGTTATGGTTTTAACCCCGAGATGGCTGAATGTGGCGAGGCCGTTAACCAGACCTTCATTGCTGATAGTCAGCAGCACCTCTTCCAGATGCTCCCAGGAAATCCTGCCCGGCAGAACCGCATTACCCAGTTTCCAGGTGATGTAATATTGCGGCATAAAGGTCAGCGGGTTACTGATCATCGTGCCTGCAATCACTGCGGCAAGAGTGCTGATCCGTAAGGTCATAGTGAGAGGAATGATCAGGATTGTCTGAATTGGCACCAGCGGCAGAACCCCCATGAAAACCCCAAAAGCGAATCCTTTGGCCAGATAGACAGGATCGCCTTTCAGGCGTCGTATCTGTAAAAGATAATATCTGGGCAGGCGAAAGATACTTCGTATCATAATCAGTTCAACGTCAGTTCAGCGGGGATCGGGAAAAAGCATCAGCATCTGGGGTAACCGTGGAGCCGATGGCAAACTGAAAATAACCGGCCAAGCCGATCATTGCTGCATTATCGGTACAATATTCAGGAGATGGAGTGAAACAACACAGTCCTTTCTCTGCGCAGCGGGTCTTCAGCTGCTGACGTAGCTTGTTATTGGCAGCAACACCACCGCCGATGACGACCTGTGTATGACCGGCTTTCTCAGCGGCACAAAGGGTTTTTTCCACCAGCACATCCACGACTGCCTGTTCAAAAGAGGCGCAGATGTCTTCAATCGGGACAGGTGTATTTTGTTGATGGCATTTGTGTACATAATTGGCCACTGAGGTCTTGAGGCCGCTGAAGCTGAAATCCAGGCTCTCTTTGTCTAGCCAGGCCCTGGGAAAAGGAATTGCGTTTGGGTTGCCCTGTTCGGCCAGTTTGCTGACCATCGGTCCGCCCGGATAGCCAAGCCCGAGCAGCTTCGCCACCTTATCAAAGGCCTCCCCAGCTGCATCATCACGGGTCCGTCCGAGCAGGCGAAATGCGGTTGTGCTGTCCACAGCAAAGAGCGAGGTGTTGCCGCCGGAGACCACCAGGGCGGTATAGGGGAATGTAGGTCGCTCCTCTTCTTTTTCCAGCAGGATAGCCAGCAGGTGTCCGGTCAGATGATCCACACCAGTGCAGGGAATCTGTTGAACCAGAGCCACTGCCTTGGCAAAGGTAAATCCTACCAAGAGAGAGCCGACCAGGCCCGGCCCTTGGGTGGCTGTAATCAGATCAATATCCTGAAGAGACACGCCAGCTTCAGCCAAGGCCTGATGGACCACTGGCCAGATTGCCTCGATATGGCAGCGAGAGGCCAATTCCGGGACAATGCCGCCAAATTGGGCATGCACCTCGAACTGGCTACTGACCACATTGGATAACACCCTGAAAAAACCCCTGGGCAATACCTGGCGATCGGCTTCAAGGACAGCTGCCGCCGTGTCGTCGCACGAACTTTCTATAGCAAGTATAAGCATAGGAATGAAAAGGATATATGTTCTCTATAAAAAGCCGAAAGTTGCAGGCGGAAATTGTCAGATTAAGGGGCGACTTGCTTTTTCTTGTCCGACTTGTAATAGTGTACAGTATAAGAATATCAAGCTGGTTTATACGTCAAAATCTAATAAGGTCAATATTAAAAAAATATGCATGCAAGAAAAAACAGCTTATCTAACGTTGATTCATCGGACAATACGGAATTAAAGGATTTATTTTCCAGAACGGTTTCTTATCTGCGTCTGTCGCTGACGGATCGTTGTAATCTGAAATGCCTTTACTGTGTACCAGAACAGGATCGTTCCAAATGTTCTCCTGGTCTTGATCATGATGAGCTGCTCAGTTATGAGGAGCTGTTGCGGGTTGTGCGGGTGGCTGTTTCTCTGGGGATCTCCAAATTACGTCTCACTGGAGGAGAACCGCTTGTCCGCAAAAACATCATGCATTTTATAGACCAATTGGCCGAAATTGACAACCTCAACGATATAAGAATAACAACGAATGGCGTCCTGCTGGAAAAATTCGCAGATCCTTTGGCTGCCGCCGGTATCAAAAAGATTAATATCAGCCTAGATACGCTGAAACCGGAGCGTTTTGCCCGCATAACAGGGTCGGATTGTTTTACGCAGGTTTGGAAGGGTATTGAGCGGGCACAGACTGCCGGTTTTTCCTCGATTAAGCTGAATACGGTAGTGATGCGGGGGATTAATGATGATGAGCTGGAGGACTTTGTCCGGATGTCGCAGAAAACAGCGATGCAGATCCGTTTTATCGAGTTTATGCCTATCGGTTCCTCGTCAAGCTGGGACAAAAAGGCCTATATGTCCTCGGATGAGATTATGGACCGGATTAGGGAGATGGGAGAGCTGATCCCGGTGTCCAAGGGTAAGGCTGACGGCCCGGCCACGATGTTCAGGGCGGGGCAGGGAGCAAAGGGGAAGATTGGCTTTATCAGTCCGATCAGTCACCGCTTCTGTGAACACTGCAACCGATTGCGTTTGACCTCAGAGGGGATGCTTCGTTCCTGCCTGCTTGATGACCGGGAGACCGACCTTCGTTCTGTTCTCCGCCGGGGAGGCTCTGAACAGGATATCCAACAGGCCTTGGTGGACGCTGTTCGCAATAAACCCAAAGGGCATCAGATGGAGGAGCGGCTCAAGAACCAAGGGGAGAATTGTCATGGGCGGATGTCTCGTATTGGGGGGTGAGAGCAGGGCGTCCCGGAGTGAAATCGCAGAAAAGGGTTCGTAAATTCGTATCCTCTCCAAATGTCAGGGTAGATTCCGTTAATGAAAAAACTCATAATCGGAAACTCGGTAAGTTGCGATACACCAAGAAGCTAAAAAACACGTCTTACCCTGGATTTTGGAGAGGATACGTAAATTCGTCCCCTTTTCTTTTTCACATTTTACAAAATCTTTACAATTTAATTGCTTATCGAAATACTTTCTTTACATTCATGGTTTATTCTGCCTCTGTAATCAAGGGAAATAACTCCCGCCAATCTTTAATTGGAGACACAGAATGAACACACAGCTCAATAAAAAAATCGGCACAGGACTCATAGCTCTTTTCTTTGCGGTATCCTTTATTCCCGCAATTGCAGGGGCTGGTCAGCTGCTCCAGCAGGGCACAAATTGTACAATCACCGGGCAAGATTTTAAAACAGGTGGAAATTTAAACGCAAAGGGGCAGGGGAGAAAGCAGGGCGGAGCGAAAGGTGGCGGTCAAGGTGGTAGCCAAGGCGGCAGCCAAGACGGCACCGGTGATTGTTCGCAAGATTAAGCGGTAACGCTTAATCCGCTGTCTGATATTTTGATATTCTGATATGATACCCTTGCTTTCTTGGTAAGGGTGTCCATTGAAAAATATTGCTGAAGAAAATTGAAGAGAGAAGGCCCCGATTTTTATCTCGCCTTCATGTTCTGTTGACAGCAGCCCTCCTGCCAGAAGGTAAATCCCCGCTCGTCATACCACGTCAAAAGCCTCCTCAGTCGTTTGCTCACCCTGCGAAAATTCATTCAGTGTGTGTAGTCGAGAATAAGAATTTCCGGCCCTAGTTTTTTAACAACCGCCGCCTTCATCAATTCAAAATGCGGACAGGCCATACCCAGCGGCTTGCCATCACTGATGCAGGAGGCAAAGGCAATAGCCTCCGCGCCCCGGTCAACCATGACTTTGGCTCGCGCCACGGCTCGCTTACCCGGACAGCCGCCGCAACTGACAAAACCGACAATCTCTGCCGGGCCAAGGGGCTCAAAGCCCAGCTCGCCCATTGGCGCAAGAAGAAAATCCGTGGTTCCTGGACAGATGTCCTCTGTTTGCTGACAGCGAATTATGCCAACTTTTTTCACATGCTTCTCCTGTTGTTTGTAGATACTCTTCTTTGCTGCGTTCGTTCAATTATTTCAATATATTCACGTAGTCGGGTGGGCAAAAGACAACAGGTCCAGCTTACCAAAAAGGCAGGCCCCATCATAGAGGTCAAGCCAAAGGCTCCCTTAATATTTTGCCCATCCTACTCGGCTCACGTACCGCATGTTCAACGTAGCGTGGGCAATGGGCAATAATGTAAATAACGTTGGTAATACGACAGATTTTTAATCAGAACAGGTTTGGACGAACAAAATATTGCCCACCCTACCGGGCTGGCGAACCTTCTGCTCAATCTGTTTTTTGATTCCGGCGTGTTTTTTCACGGCCTTCAGAAAGGCTTTTTCAAAGCGGACATCCATCAATCACTGAACACTTCGTCAAAAGTATGCCATTCTGCGGAACCATTTTTTATTTTCGCATGGGTTTCTGTCAGGGCTTGGGAAAATTCAGGGTCGGCGAGGATAGTTTCTGTATGGTGCCTGTGCTTTCTTCGTTTCAGACCGAGAACAAACTGGGTGATCACCTCGGAAGCGGTGGTACGGTTTTCCTGAGCATAGCTCTTGATAAAATCGGCTAGATCGTAGTCGATGCTTATATTTAATCGTGTTTTAGACATATGCGCTCCTTATTTTCGTTTATTTCGTACGTATATTATGCGCACGACAGGAACACAAGTCAAGCATGTTAGCAAAAGAAAAAAAGAAAAAGGGGGCCGCCGCCGGAAGGTCACCACCTGGATGACATGAGGTTTCCGCACCCGGTGTTGAAACACCGGGCTCTTATCGGCAGTCCCTACGGGACGCTGTTTCCCGGACGCCTTCGCCCCGGAGGGGCAATTGAAAAGGGTGCGGCTCTTTTACTGCAAAACTTTAATGATTATACCACTGCCGGAACCGCATCATCGTTAGGCATCCAGATATAATT
>JBATKL010000102.1:0-4809 GCA_049669385.1 Candidatus Electrothrix sp.
CTCATCAATCTTACGAGCCACGGCCTCGGCAGCCTCACCGCCGATGCCTGCATCAATCTCATCAAAGATCACCGTGTCCACTTTGTCCCGCCGGGCGAGCAAGCACTTCATGGCCAGCATGAGCCGAGAAAGCTCGCCACCGGACACAACATCAGACAAGGGTTTGGGCGGTTCACCGGGATTGGCGGAAAAGAGAAAAGTCACGGAATTGCCGCCAGTTGCTGACAAAGCGGAAGCCATGGAGACAGCAGAGGCATCCCCGAAATCTCCTGCTGTTACCGAGACCTCAAACAAAGCCTGGCGAAAACTGAGCGAGGCTAATTCCGCCTGCATGGCTGCGGTGAGTTGCTCCGCAACCCGCAACCGATCCTGCGAAAGTGCTTCAGCCTTTTGACGCAATTCCTTCCCGATGTGCTCCAGTTCTTTTTCCAAGGCCGCAATCTGATCATCCAGATGGTCCAGGGAATGGAGTTCTTTTTCCACCCGCTCGGCAAAGGCAATCACCTCTTCCAGCGTAGTGCCGTACTTGCGCTGCAACTGCCGGAGCTGGGCCAGCCGGGAGGCAATCTGCTCCATCCGGCCCTTATCCGAGGGAATGGAATCCAGGTAATTGCGGAGGTTGCCTTCCAGGTCTTCTACTTCAAAGGAAACAGAGCTGCTCTGTTGGGACAGCTCTTTAAGGGCCGGGTCAAGGGCTGCGGCATGCTCCATTTTTTTGCGGATCTCGATGAGCAGGGGCGTCACCTTGTCCTGAAGGTGAAAATGGCTCTTGCCGATCAGCTCGGCCAAAACGGTTGAGGATTTGAACAGGTCCCGCTCCTTGATGAGCTGCTCATCCTCCTCCGGCAAGGGGGCTACCTCCCTAATCTCTTTGAGCTGAAAACCGAGAAAATCCCGGCGCTGCTCCTTGCCCTGTTCCTGCTCCTGTAGCTCTCGCAGTCGGCGGGCGAGCTTCTGCCAACGGCTGTACACCTGCCGGTATTGCTCCCGCTGTTCCCAGAGTTCGCCGTAGCTGTCCAGGAAATCAATATGGCTATGACTTTTAAGCAGGAGCTGCTGGTCGTGCTGACTGGCGATATTGACCAGACGTTCAGCCAAGGCATGGGCCAGCTTGGTCGTGGCCAGCCGATCATTAATAAAGATCCGGCTCCGGCCCTTGCTGCTAACGATCCGGCGGAGGATGCAGTCTTCCTCGTTGTCTAGGCCATGCTCGTGCAAAAGGGACAGGATATCCTCCCGACCGCTGATACCGAATTGGGCCTCAATCACGGCCTGGTCGCAATCATTGCGCACCCAAGAGGCCGAGGCCCGTCCGCCGGTGAGCAGATGCACGGCCTGCAAAATTATGGACTTGCCTGCCCCGGTTTCACCGGTAAAGGCGATTAAACCGGTGCCGGTTTCGGAAAAATCCAGATCCAGCCTATTGATCAGAGCGAGATTATTGACGCGTAATTCTTGGAGCATGGTGTTTCTTCTATCGTAGGAAAGCACAGCCGCCGGGGCGGAGGATGTACGGGGGATGAGGCATAGTGCGAGCCGCTCCTGAAAAAGTTACTTATTCGGTAGATATCGCAACACACAATAATCATCGGATCATTGCTTCCGCAAGTGTTTTCTTCAGGGGCAAAGTACCGGCAGGAATTATTACCTGCCGACATTCTGCTTGACAAGCTATTACCCGCGTTCTACGCTACTTTTCACGTTTTTTTCGCAGTCATTTTATCTTATTGATTTGTAGAGCAGAGGTGATAGCTAATGGACTGCTGTGTTTCTAAAAGCAGAGGGGAATAATGAACACCAAAGAACGATATATCAACTTGTTCACTGATTACGGTTTCAAAAATCGGGATTTGAAGAATTCTCTTGATACTGCATTTGATGAGGGGCGGGCGGAAGGACGGGAAGAACAAAAGATTGAGATTGCCGGAGAGATGTTGGCTGAAGGAGAATCGACGGACAAAGTTGCACGGTTTACTGGGCTTGCACTTGCGGTTGTGGAAGAGCTAAAGAGTAAGAGGCGGCAGTAGTAGTACACAGCCGCTTTTAAGGCACTCACGACCCGAAGGGGAATCTCGGTCCTTCCCATGGCCGCTACCCCCAGAAGCATGGTGGATCCGGTACGCCGGGGTATGGCCTTGAGCGCGGCATTGTGAAAGAAGTCCGGAAATTCCTGCCGATCCTTCGCTCTATACTCAGCATTCTGATCCCTCCCATCCTTTGAAATATCCGTCAGTGTCCATTTTTCGAACTCACTGTTTTTATACTTAATTACCCTTAAGGACGACGGCGTGAGAGGCCGTGAAAAATGACCGACTGAGACCACTTCAGACGGAAAGAGACTGAATGAGTGGGACTGAGTTGCACCATTCGCGCAAAATACCCCCTGTTACGGCCCTCCAAACCCGGTTTTTGGGGATTTTGTCCATTTTGACCGCCCAAAGGGCCGTCGTCCTCTAACCCGTTTTTTGTATCCTGTTCTTGACGTTTCCCCGCCTTTCTGTTCTTTTGAGATGATTGTTTTTTTGTCTATACCGTTGTTCTCAATTTATATGCCAGGAAAATATTTTATGAATCCGATAGAAAAGATTTTTGCCGGGGATTGGTGGACGTGGGTATTCAGCGGTGCAGGTGTTTCCATAATCGGAACCGCGATTGCTTGTTCTGTAAGGAAAAAACATTCTAATGAGCAGCCCGAGTCATCAGGCCCAAAGGTAATACAGGGGGATAATAATACCGGGAATGTTCTTGCGGATCGTGCTGAGAACATTGTTATGGGAGATCAGAAAAATATTTATCCTCCTGCCCCAATCCCGGAAGATAAAAAAAAACTAAAAAATATAGGTGAAATTCCTGTTCCGTCAAAAGTCTTTCTTGGGCGTGATGACGATCTGGAAGCGATACACGAACGGCTTTTCAGTGAAAAGATTCTGCTTCTTGTCAACGGGATAGGCGGGATAGGCAAAACAACGCTGGCCTCGCATTATTATCATAAATATTCCGCTGAATATAAAAAGTTGATATGGGTCTCAGTCACTTCCGGCATAACGGATGCTTTCGACAGTATCGCTCAGTCTCTGATGTTGAATATCGATCCTCTTGCCACAGCCGGGGAACGGGTCGATACAACAATTGCGGAGCTGCTGATTCTGGACAAGCCTTGCCTATTGGTGATGGACAATGCGAACAGTTTCGATGATCTTGAAAACAACTGGTCTCTGCTGAGAAAGCTTTCCGGTATTCATATTCTGGTAACAACCCGCGTTTTCGATCTGCCCGATGCGGAGATATACCCGGTCGGTCATCTGAACGAAAAAACAGCCCTGGAACTTTTCAGGGCATATTGTCCTGTTTCCTCCGATGAAGAACAGCTGCTGAAAAAAATACTGGTCGCTGTGGATTACCATACACTCACGGTTGAAATAATCTCAAGAAGCCTTGCTGAGAAAAACAGAATCAGACGACGTTATACTCTGTCGGAATTGAATGAAGATCTCTGCGGAAACGGTATCCTGCAATTGAAAATGAGCAGGGGGATTAAAACCGATTACTACGAAAAAGCAGCTCCTGAAAAAATTATTGAATCCATGTATGATATTTCCGATCTGTCCGAAGAGGAAAAACATCTTCTTTCCGTACTCTCGGTGCTGCCCCCACAAAATATTCTTTTCGATCATCTTGAAAACATTCTCCCTGCTTCTGATTCTCTGGAAAACTCCGTTCTTTCAGCCTCCCGGAAAGGCTGGATAGAGTATGAAAAAATTTCATCCACTGATTTGAATGATGACAGAACGGCAGTGAAAATCAGTCCGGTTGTCCAGGAGATCGTAAGAAAACAGAATAAAGCGAGGCTCGTTGAGGATACCCGAGGTTTGATTTCCGGTCTGATCGATAGGCTTGATTATGATGCGTCAACAGGTACGTTGATCGGTTCACGATATATTGACGGTGTTGATTATGCCCGTTATGCGGAAGCCGTCTGTTTCCGTCTGCGTTCTGTCGGAACCGGAGACAACCTGTCTTTGCTGTACGACAGGATCGGAACTTTTTTTCGAACATACGGCAACCTTGAAAAAGCATTGAAATATTTTGAAGAGGAAACCGACTTATTCGAAGAACTCTATGAAGCCGATCCTAAAAATGCGGGATTTAAAAACGGACTGGCCATATCATACGAAAAACTGGGATCAACCCACACAGCCCTCGGCAACCTTGAAAAAGCATTGAAATATTTTGAAGAGCGTTCCCGGTTAGGAGAAGAACTCTATGAAGCCGATCCTAAAAATGCGGGATTTAAAAACGGACTGGCCATATCATACTCAAAACTGGGAGAAACCCACACAGCCCTCGGCAACCTTGAAAAAGCATTGAAATATTTTGAAGAGGAAACCGACTTATTCGAAGAACTCTATGAAGCCGATCCTAAAAATGCGGGATTTAAAAACGGACTGGCCATATCATACTATAAATTTGGTCAGTTTTTTATTGATCATAAAAAGGATACTGAAGCAGCCCTGCCGTTTTTCATAAATGCTCAGAAGATGTGGAGGGATTTAAAGGAAAGTTTTCCTGCTTATATTGAATTCACAAGAAATTATGATATAGTTACTGAGATTATTTCCCAACTGAGTAACGAATAATGCAACGTCGCATAATGGATCTTATGTTAAATTTCCCCCTTCCCTGTTTCCTCACCGGGTGCGTGCGCTATGCGTAACCCGGTTTTTCATGTCGACCAAGTCCTTATTCTGTCATTAACCATTGAGTGGAAATGTTGCATTTGCCCGCCATGTTACAAGCCCAATATTGAAC
>JBATKL010000103.1:0-8340 GCA_049669385.1 Candidatus Electrothrix sp.
TTTTATCAATGAGTCTTGAACTCCGACAGCAAGTAAAACTTACCCAAAAGTTGGTTATGACGCAGCAGTTGCGTCAGGCTATTAAACTTCTGCAGCTGAATCGTTTGGAACTGACTAACGCGCTGCAAGAAGAAATGGCACAGAACCCCATGCTGGAGGAGGAGGTTGGTGTTCAGGAAAGTATTAGCAATCCTGAGTCATTATCCGCTGAAGAGGTTCGGGTTACTGTTGAGTCGGCAGCCATTTCCCAGGTTACCGGAGATGATCCGAAAAATGTGGCTGAGGTTGATTGGGAAAATTACAGCAATAATTTTGATGCTGATTTTTCCTTTTCAAAGGAAGCCCCCTCTGCTGATGCTCCGTCGCAGTTTGATTTTATCTCAGCCGCTCCTGGCCTGCTTTCCTTTCTGGAATGGCAACTTGCCCATATTAAACTTGACCAAGCAGACCAAGATATGGCCATCTTTATTCTTGGTAATCTGAACGGGTATGGCTTCTTTGAAGCATCTATCGAGGATATCTGTGAATATGCTGAGTGCAGTCATGAAGAGGCCAAGGGAATGCTGCGGTTAGTGCAAAGCCTTGATCCTCCCGGAGTAGCTGCTCGTGATCTCCGCGAATCCTTGATGCTTCAGTTGGAGCGAGAGGGGATGGAAGAGGATTTGGCTTACATGCTTGTTGCTGAGCATCTGGATGAGTTGCAGACCCATAATTTCACAAAGATTGCCGCAAAAATTGACTATACTGCCCGTGAAGTCCGCAATGCTTTCAGCGTGATTACTTCGTTAACGCCATACCCTGGTAATGCATATAGTAATGAGCAGACCAACTATGTTGTTCCTGATGTGTACCTGTATAAACTGGATGGTGAATTCATTATTCAGCTCAACAACGACGGATTACCTCGGTTGCAGATTTCTACAGAGTACCAAGAGCTCATAAAGGATAAGGACAAAATGGGAGCAGGTGCCAAGGGGTACTTGGCAGAGCAGAAGCGGCATGCGCAAAATTTTATCAACTCGGTCCATTACCGGCAGAATTCGATCTACAAGGTTATGAGGAGTCTGCTGAAGTTTCAGCATGATTTCTTTGAAAAAGGACCAGGGTATCTGAAACCGCTTGTTCTTAATGATGTGGCACAGGACATCGGACTCCATGAGTCCACAGTCAGTCGAATTACCTCAAATAAATATGTTCATACTCCCCAGGGGCTTTATGAGCTGAAGTATTTTTTCTCCAGTGCTGTCTCGACAACTGACGGGAATTTAGTGGCCTCTGAAGCGATAAAAAATCGTATCAGACTGCTTATCCAGCAGGAGGCTCCAGAAAAGCCACTCAGTGATAATAGCATTTCTGAAATTTTAAAAGAAGAGGGGGTGAAGGTTGCCCGGAGAACAGTGGCAAAATACAGGGATCAATTGAAAATCCTCCCGGTTAAGCATCGTCGTAAGAGCCGTTGAAAAAAAGCCGTGCTACTGTAGGGGCGAACCTGTGTGTTCGCCCAGTTATTTCAGGCAGCCACGCAGGTCTGCCCCTACAGTCCTGCACTGAAAAAGAGGTTTTATTTTTTCTTCTCTCACTCCTTGGAGCGGGAGATTTTTTTTATAATAATTTTGAGAAAAATTTCGGTATCCCTGCGGGAAAGGAATGTTTGATAAAAATATGATAGAACTCACAGAGCAATGCATAGTCCTCGAATTAAAATCTATTGATAAAGAAGGGCTGCTTAGAGAAATGGCCGGAGCTGCCCAAAAGAAAAATCCAAAGCTGAATGTTGAAACCATCCAACGGGTGCTGTTGGAGCGGGAGCAAATCGGGTCGACCGGTGTCGGCAACGGTGTGGCGATTCCTCATGGAAAATTGCATGGCCTGGAGCAATGCATGGTCTGCTTTGGAAGATCAACAAAAGGAATCGGGTTTGAGGCAAAGGACAACAAGCCTGTTCATCTTGTTGTGATGATTCTCTCTCCTCTGGATATGGCTGAGGAGTATTTGCAAACCTTGGCCAGAGTCAGTAAGTTGATGAAGAGTGAGGGCAAGAGGAACAAATTTCTCCACGCTGGCAGTGAAAAAAACATTCAACAGCTTTTTAATTTGCCATAATTTATTGTTATTTTTTTTATGTGGTACCAATCCCCTGAAGGGTGCTTTTGATTTCAAAGGAAAGTCAAAGGGTTATATCATGTCGTGCTACTGAGCGAGCCCCCTCACGCCGCCCTTCTTGACGGTCGACCATTTTTGCACTTTTTTGAAAGTTTTTGAGTTTTTTAATCGGCTCAAAAACTTGCCGTCCGACTATAAATACCTCTAACATATTTTATTTTTTACCCTTTGTTTTTAAAAGAGAATATTTCATTTATGTCATAAATAAAGAGGGTACATTTATTCTGTCTAATGAGCATCCGACATGAAGAAAAGGACAGAGATTTGTTCAAATTTTTCATTGATAATCCTGAAATAGGGGAAGGGGATGCCGCAAGAAAAAATATTTGACAGAAACGTGTAATTTTTGTAAAGCTCTTACCTTTATTAGATTTGTTTTCAATTTTGTTTGAAATAAAACTTTCTTTTCAAGAGTCATCAGGAGTGGTTATATGATTTCAGTTGATATCACGGTGCTCATTCACCTCATTAATATGATAGCTTTAATGTTCATCCTGAATAAGGTTTTGTACAAGCCTATCATTGAGATTATGGAAAAACGGCAGGATAATCTGGATGCTCTGAGTGATGACGTTGAAAAATATGAGCGAAACGCCAAGGATCGCCAGGCGGAAGTGGATAAGAAAATGCGGGAGGCTTCAGCCAAAGCCAAGGAAGCATTAGATGAGGCCAGGAATCAGGCGGCAAAGGCAGGTGCGGAAAAGCTGGCTGTTGTTCGTCGGGAAGCAGAGGATAAAAAAGAAAAACAGCTTACTGAAGTGCATGCTGAGTTTGAGGAAACCCGCGAAGAATTACTGGGCAACATGGAGTCCTTTGCCCAGGAGATGGCCTCGAAAATACTGGGAAGGAGTCTGGAAGCATGAAATCTCGAAGTATGAAAAAGATTGTTCCTATACTGCTCGTTGTCGGCTTGTGCGGGGGAATGTGTACGCTCTCCTTTGCTCAGGAACACGGCGAAGAGAGACATCCTGTTGAGCAGGCTGCTGTGCATGAACAGCATGCAGAGCAGCAGACTGAACATCAGAACCCTGCTGCCGGTACCAGTACACCTGAGGGTGAACATGCCGAACAAGCTGCTGCTGGTGACGGTGAGGGGCATGGCGAAGGGCATGGCGAAAGTCACGTCGCCCCCATGATTACCAAGGCGAAGTTATGGGATCTGTTGTGGCGAGCCCTCAACTTTGCTGCTCTCGTTTTTATCATGGTTAAGTTTCTTTCCAGGCCCATTGCAGCTGGCTTGGGTGGCAGGAAACACCAGATTCAGGATGAATTGGAAACCATGCAGGAAAAACGCGACGAGGCTGAGCAGGCATATAAGACTTTTGAATTGCGTTTAGCTGGCATGGAAGACGAACTGTCGGAACTTGTTGAAAAGGCCAAAGCAATGGCTGAGGACGAGAGAACCAGAATTCTTGCCGAGGCCGAGGCCTCAGCAAAGGATGTACTGCGTCAGGCTGAAGCAGCGGTAGAAGGGGCTCTTGCTCATGCAAAGAGCAAGTTGCAGTCAGAAATTGCGGAGCAGGCTGTTGTCATGGCTGAGGAGCTGATCGTGAAAAACCTGACTCCTGAAGATCAGGTGGCGATCACTGAACAGTATCTTGAACGTGTGGGTGCGGTACAGTGAAACAGACAATTATAGCAAAACGGTACGCCAGGGCGATTTTCACACTCGGGCAGGAAAACGGGATGGTTGACAGCTACGCGGAGACACTCTGCACTCTTGCTGATCTCTTTGATGATCCTGAGCTTGAAGTCGCTGCAACCCTTGTCAATCCTCTCTATCCGCTTGAGGCCCGACATAAGGTTATGACCGCGATTGCGGAAGCAGCTGGTGCCGATGCCCTGACGGTCGCCTTTCTTAATTTATTGGTAGAGCGGAAACGGATTGATGTTTTGCGGGAAGTCGCAGCCCAGGTTCGTGACCTGCTTGATCTTGAAAAGAATATTAGTCATGGTCGTGTCACATCGGCAATAGATCTTGACGAAGCGTTGCTTGGTAAGATCCAGGCGAAGCTGGAAGAAATTACAGGTCATAAGGTAATTCTTGAAACACAGGTTGATCCCTCGATTATCGGTGGCATGATAGCCAGAGTCGGAGATTTGGTGTTGGACGGAAGTATTAGAACACAACTTAATGGATTAAAAGAATCTATCAAGGGGAGAGAATAGTCAGATGCAGATCAAAGCCTCAGAAATCAGTCGGATCATAAAGGATCAGATCGCCGGTTATGCCAGTGATATTGATCTCAAAGAAACTGGAACAGTCCTTTCGGTCGGTGACGGTATTGCCCGTGTGTACGGTGTTGAAAATTGTCAGGCCATGGAGTTGCTTGAGTTCCCTGGCGGCATTATGGGACTCGCTCTGAACCTGGAAGAGGACAATGTCGGTGTTGCGGTCATGGGTAATGTCCGTCATATTAAGGAAGGTGACATTGTCAAGCGGACCGGAAAAATCGCCGAAGTTCCTGTTGGTCCGGAATTGGAAGGACGAGTCGTTGACGGTATCGGGCTGCCCATTGATGGTAAGGGACCGATTGAGGCAAAAGAAACCCGGAAGATGGAAGTGCTGGCTCCCGGCGTTATCGCCCGTAAGGGTGTGCATGAGCCTTGCTACACCGGATATAAGGCTGTTGATGCTATGACCCCGGTGGGTCGTGGTCAGCGTGAGCTGATTATCGGTGATCGTCAGATCGGCAAGACAGCCCTCTGTGTGGATGCGATCATCGCCCAGAAAAACAGCGGTATCCATTGTGTGTACGTGGCCACGGGACAGAAAAAGTCTACGGTTGCTCTGGTTGTTGAGGCCCTGCGGAAGAACGGTGCTATGGAGTACACCACCGTGGTTGCGGCCTGTGCCTCTGATCCTGCTCCGATGCAGTATGTTTCTGCGATGGTTGGTTGTGCAATGGCCGAGTACTGGCGCGACAGCGGTCAGCATTCTCTGATTATATATGATGACCTTTCCAAGCAGGCGGTTGCCTATCGTGAGCTGTCCCTGTTGCTCCGTCGTCCGCCGGGACGTGAGGCCTATCCGGGTGATATTTTTTTCAACCATTCCCGTTTGCTGGAGCGAGCTGCTAAGGTCAATGATGAACTTGGTGCCGGTTCCATGACGGCTCTGCCCATCATTGAAACCCAGGCCGGTGACGTTTCCGCTTTTATCCCCACTAATGTTATCTCCATTACTGACGGTCAGGTCTTCCTGGAGCCGAGCCTGTTCTTTGCCGGTGTTCGTCCTGCGATCAACGTGGGTATTTCCGTATCGCGAGTTGGTGGTGCGGCCCAAGTGAAGGCTATGAAGCAGGTCGCGGGTACTCTGCGTCTTGACTTGGCCCAGTACCGTGAGTTGGCTGCCTTTGCCGGTTTTGGTTCTGACCTGGATGCTGCCACTCAGGCCCAGCTGACCCGAGGTGAACGTTTGGTTGAAATCCTCAAACAGCCCCAGTACCAGCCCCTGTCCATGGAAAAGCAGGTGACGATTATCTTTGCCGGTACTAAAGGGTTTCTTGATAAATTTCCTATAGATACCCTTGCTGATTACGAGCAAGAAATGTACAGCTATATCGAGACCAATGAGCCGTCGATTTTTACGGAGCTGCAGGAAAAAGAAGAGATTTCAAACGAGCTGGATGAAAAAATGAGAAAAACGCTGACTGCTTTTGGTGAGGCGTTTAAAGCGACTAAAGGGCTGAACTGAGGGTCTGAACTAAGGGGCTGAACTGAGGGGCCTGAACTAAGGGGGCCTGTACGAAGCTCGAAGTTCGAAGAGCAAGGAACTGCAAGGAACTGATCACATGCCTGGATTAAAGGATGTCAAAAATAAAATAGAAGGCGTCTCGAAGACTTCGCAGATTACCAAGGCCATGAATATGGTTGCCTCTGCGAAACTGCGCGGTGCGCAGGAAAAAATGGAGAACTTCCGGCCCTATGCGAAAAAATTCGCCGAGGCTATGGAGGATCTATCCGGCAGCATGAGCGGCAATCAGCCGCTGATGGAAGTCCGTGATGTGCAGGCTGTTGAACTTATTGTCGTCACCTCTGACCGAGGGCTTTGCGGGAGCTTTAATGCCCATATTGTCTCCAAGACACAGCAGCTCATAAAACAATTTGAGGCAGAGGGAAAAGAGGTTAGCCTGATTACAGTGGGCAATAAGGCTACTCAGGCCTTTAAACGATCCGGGAAGATTCGTGAATCCTATAAGGATATCATGGGTACTTTTAAGATGTTCAATGCCCGTGACATATCCGGAAGTGTCACCCTGAATTTTCTTTCAGGAGAGGTTGATGAGGTGCGGGTCGTGTATGCACGCTTTCTTTCTATGGCTAAACAGCGACCGACCGAGGAAACGCTGTTGCCCATTAAACCTCCTGAGCAGAGGGAAGGGGGAAAGACCAGAAAGACCGGTACTGCTGTGGAGTATATCTATGAGCCTGATCCTGAACAAATTATGGAGGCTCTTCTTCCGCTGCATCTGAATGTACAGGTATATCATGCTATGATTGAGGTTGCGGCCGGTGAGCATGCGGCCCGAATGGCGGCTATGGATAATGCAACCAATGCATGCGGGGATATTATTAAAGAGTTGACGCAACTGTACAATAAGGCTCGCCAGGCAGCCATTACCGGTGATCTTATGGATATCGTCGGTGGTGCTGAGGCACTGAAGGGCTGATACGAAATACAAAATTTTTGGATATCGCAAAATTGTTTCCAGGAGGCCATTTCAATGGGTGAATCGCGAGTTGGGAAAATTATTCAGGTCATCGGACCTGTTGTTGATGTAGAATTTAAGGCGGGTGATCTGCCGGAGATCATGAGTGCGCTGTTTGTTACCAATCCCGGTATTGATGATGTAGAGGAAAACTTGGTTATCGAGGTTGCCCTGCATCTCGGTGATAATGTGGTTCGCTGCATTGCTATGGATCAGACCGATGGTCTGGTGCGGGGTATGGCCTGCCGTGACTCTGGAGAGCCGATCACTATTCCGGTCGGTGCTCCGGCTCTGGGTCGGATTATGAACGTGGTTGGTCGTCCGGTGGACGGGCTGGGTCCTATTGATGATGCCAAGACCATGCCGATCCATCGTCCTGCACCGTTGTTCACCGAGCAGGATACTGAGGTTAACGTGCTGGAGACCGGTATTAAGGTTATCGACCTGCTGGTTCCCTTCCCTCGTGGCGGTAAGATGGGATTGTTCGGCGGTGCCGGTTGCGGTAAGACCGTTATCATGATGGAGATGGTGAACAACATCGCTATGCAGCACGGTGGTATTTCCGTGTTCTGTGGTGTTGGCGAGCGGACCCGCGAGGGTAACGATCTGTACATGGAGATGAAGGAGTCCGGTGTTCTGCCCAAGGCTGCTCTGGTGTACGGTCAGATGACCGAGCCTCCGGGAGCGCGTGCCCGGGTTGCCTTGACCGGTTTGACTGCTGCTGAGTACTTCCGTGATGAGGAAGGCCAGGACGTGCTCTTCTTTGTCGACAACATCTTCCGTTTTACCCAGGCCGGTGCTGAGGTATCTGCCCTGCTCGGACGTATTCCTTCAGCAGTCGGTTATCAGCCGACTCTGGCCAGCGATCTTGGTGCCTTGCAGGAGCGCATTACTTCCACCACCAAGGGTTCCATTACAGCAGTCCAGTGCGTGTATGTGCCTGCGGATGACTTGACGGATCCGGCCCCGGCAACAACCTTTGCTCATCTCGACGGTACGGTTGTTCTTTCGCGTCAGATTGCTGAGCTGGGTATTTACCCGGCGGTTGATCCTTTGGACTCCACCTCCCGTATTCTTGACCCGAACGTGGTCGGTGAGGAGCATTATCTGACGGCTCGTGGCGTGCAGGTTTCCTTGCAGAAGTATAAAGGGTTGCAGGATATTATCGCCATTCTTGGTATGGATGAGCTTTCTGAGGAAGATCAGCTGCTGGTTGGTCGTGCTCGTAAGATCCAGCGCTTCCTGTCCCAGCCTTTCCATGTTGCAGAGGTCTTCACCGGTATGGACGGTAAGTACGTAAAGGTTGAGGATACTGTGCGCGGCTTTAAAGAGATCCTGGATGGCAAGCACGATGATCTTCCCGAGAATGCGTTCTACATGGTCGGCACCATTGAAGAGGCCATTGCAAAAGCCGAGGCGGAAAAGGACAAGGACAAGGCAAAAGCCTGATTCGTTCAAGCGAACC
>JBATKL010000104.1:0-7504 GCA_049669385.1 Candidatus Electrothrix sp.
TGTCGGGGCGGTTCGCGAACCGCCCCTCCTGTTTCCTATCGAAAAAGCTGCGGGAGAGAGGCGGCTAGGCGAATAGGTTGGAGAATATTCGGTACCCTCCGACCCAGGTGCCGATGACCGAACCAAAACCGGTCATCATAAAGACCAGGAAAACCCGAAGCAATTTATTGCGCCACCATCCGCGCAGGGTAACGATGTCTGTGGACACCCCTTCAAATTCTTTGACGACAGGGGGGCAGGTCATCACCTGGACAAAGGCGCAGACATAACCAGCTCCGATGACCGGGGTCAGACTGGTGATCGGAGCCGCAACAAAGGCAGAAAGAATCGTGGCTGGATGAGCCAAGGCGATCATTGCTCCGATGGCTGAAGGTATTCCGTTGGCCAGAATCCAGTACAGGGCATTAGCCCCTGCCTCATCGGCCCCTTGTCGGAAGCCGATCACAACGAGAGAGAGCAGAATTGCCGCTGGGATGGACCAGCCAAAAAACTTCCAGCCCTTGGACACCGGCGGAATGGTGTTGATTTTCTCCATCCTGCCGCTGTTATCCTCCGAAAAGACGCGTTCAATCCCCTCCATATGGCCTGCCCCAACCACGGCAACGATGCGTTTTCCAGCAGCTTGCTTGATCTTTTCTGCCATAAAGATATCGCGTTCATCAATAAGGGCTTCTTTAGCTGCTGGCAGGGCTGTGCCGATTTCCTTCATGAGTTCTGAGAGCACGTCTTTGCTGCGTAACTCTGTCAGCTTGTCCTCATCCAGTTCTGTCTCGTCAAAAAGGGAGGCCAGCAGGGTTGCCATCATGTAGAACTTTTTCCACAGAGATGTTGCTTTCCAGGCACGGCGCAGGGTGATGCGCACATCCCGATCGCAGAGTTCTACCGGAATTCCATGTTCTTCTGCTGCCTTGGCCGCTGTGAGCAGTTCGGTTCCTGGCTGAATGCCGAGCTTGCCCCCCAGTTTTTTCTGATACGAGGCCAAAACGAGGTTTACCAGCAGGGTGGAGAGTTGTTTTTTGCGGATAATCTGTTTGAGGTCCAGATTTTCCCATTGCTGAGGGTTGGACAGAGCAGCATAGCGCTTTTCATCCAGTTCTATACACACCGTGTCCGGTTGTTCCTGATCAATAACCTCCTTGACCAGATCAGCGGATTGCTGCGAGATATGGGCAGTTCCAACCAGGAGGATCGTTCGGCCATTATGCTGAATAACGGCAACATCATCGGAATATTCGTTGGTCGGAAAAGGTGTTTCAGGCATTGTCTTGTTCAGGTTCATATTAAGGTTGTTGACGTCAGAAGGATTCCTGCAACTGCTGAAAGAGCTGCTGAAAGTATTGTTTTGCCTCTGTCAGCTGTTTGGCGGAACAGGTGCTCTCTATTTCTTTTTTACGGTGTTCCGCTCGTTTTTTTGCGTCTCCCGGCAGATCGTTCTCTGCCGAAGCAGCCAGAGAATACCAGGCATGAGCAAGGGCGGGATTCGCTGTGCAGCCTCTGCCCTGGCGATAGCAGTCCGCAGTGTGCAGCTGAGCTGAGCCGTAGTTGAGTTGTGCCGAGTAAACCAGCCATTCAAGGCCTAATTGTGGATCAGGCGGAACCCCTTCTTCTCCCTGCTGAAAAAGAAGTGCCAGGGTGTAGGCTGCAAGGCCGTGACCTTGGTTGGCCGCCTCGGTGAACCAGCGAAGCGCTTCCGGGATATTTCGTTTGATTTCCCAGAGCGAGTCACCGTCAATATAACGGTACGCGATATCCATTTGCGCCTGTATTTCGCCGTTTCTTGCTCTTTTTTTGAGGCTTTCCCAGGCGCTTTCCCGAAACTCTGCTCCTTCAAACATTTTTCGGAGATGGGCTCGGTAGCAATGGAGCTCATCAAAAGTTACAGGTAAGAGGCCAAGAAAAAGAGGCGCTTGGGCGAGAAAACCTGAGGCATCAAGGGAGTTATGGGAGAGCGAAGGGGGTTTGCCCGTGCGTCGCGCCGATGCTCGCTCAACTATCCGGATCGGATGCAGGTCTTCGGGAAGTTGACCAAGCAGGGAAGGGAAGTCGAGCTGCTGCACCCCATGTTTATCTTTGAGCACGACTTTACAGATACGGTATCGTTCGTCCTCTTGCAGGCAGGCATAGATGCCGCCGGTGAGGATCTGTTGTTCGTCTGTAATGGTTTCTCCGGGCTGAACAAGCTCTTTTCCCGCATGGACAAGTCGATTGAGCCAGTACAGGGATTTTTTGCTGTCTCTGAGTAGATCAACCCCGATAAGATAGCGATCAACAAGGGCTGCCATGGCATTATGATCGTAACGCCAGGCAGCATACGAGCCAGCCTTTTTCAACCAGTCAGGTGCTTGCTCATCAAGGCAGTCGAAAACCGAATCAGCATACATCCGATACCCTGAAAAATCATTTTCAGCCAGAGGGAGTTGTCCGAGAAAGACTGTGTTGGCGATAAAAGCAGGTTTAGGCACCGGAAGATGATCAATGCCAAAGGAACCGTCTTCCCTATTCAGTCCCACTGTCAGGTATTGTTCTGTAATTTCAGAGGTGAGTTGCTCAGGGCGTTCCGCGTAGCAAACAACATGAACGACATGTTCTTCGCTGTAAATCACCTTTGCGAGCCAATACGGGGCATCTTTCTGTTCTTGAACAGCGTAGAGCCCGCCCGCAATAAGGTCGTCAGAATCGGAATCAGGGCCAGCTTGAGTCTCCTCCTTCCCCCGTGTCTCCTGTTTATTCCCCGCACCAGCATGATAGGTGTCATTATCATCGGTATCATCAATATCACCGTAGGAGGAAGAGGAGTCAGAGGAATCAGAGGAATCGACAGAAGAGGCGGAATCGAAACCGGAGGATAAAAAACCTTGGATCATGTCTTCCGGGAATCCTCCAGAGCCTAATTTCTCCTCAGAGGCTGTTTGCCCAACTGCCCTTTCCTGCTGGGAACGCTTCTTTCTGTTTCCTCCGGTCGTGGCTGTCTGCTCGTCCCGGTCCGTAGGAGATACGGTTTTTTTCGGAGAGCGGAAGAGATTTGCCAGAAAATTTTTGATATTTTTAACCGCCCCGTGTTGCTTTGAAAAAGACATAATAATCCTTATCTGGTAAGGAAGTTGCGTGAAGTATATTGTGTGAAGTTACTGTTACGGATTTGTTACGACGGATCAACTCGAACAATGTAGGGTGAAACTAAGGAGATGTCAATCAAACATAATGGATTTTACAATCCCGTGCTCAATCTCTTGTCGTGTTGAGTGTATTTCGTCTCTTATTGACCGTTTCGGCGTACAGGAGAGAGCGTTGTTTCGTTCAGTATCCTTGTGTTCTCCGCAGTAGACAGTAAAATAGCTCTAAAAGAAAAATTCAACCAGCGAGCAATCATGGGTAAGCATTATCTGAACAAACTGTTTGAACCGGACGCCGTTGCCGTCTTTGGTGCCAGTGACCGCGAGGGAGCGGTCGGTAACCTGGTCTTTAAGAATATGATTGAAGGCGGTTTTAAAGGCGATGTTTTTCCAATTAACCCGAAACATAAAAAGGTACAGGGACGCAAAGCCTTTCCTGATTTGAAGAGCATCGGAAAACCGGTTGATCTTGCGGTCATCACCACTCCGGCAGCAACCGTACCCGGCATTATCGAGGCCTGCGGTACGTACGGTATCAAGGATGCCGTGGTCATCTCAGCAGGATTTCGAGAAGTCGGCCCGCAGGGCCTGAAGCTGGAACGAGCCGTGGTAGAAAATGCCCATCGTTATGGCATGCGTGTTATGGGGCCCAACTGCTTAGGTCTGATGCGACCGAGCACCGGGCTCAACTGCACTTTTAATAAAGGCAATGCCAGTGAGGGAAGTATTGCTCTGATTTCTCAATCTGGTGCTCTGTGTACGGCCATTCTCGACTGGGCAGCAGCCAATAATATCGGTTTTTCGGCTGTGGTTTCCACTGGAATCTCCGCTGATATTGATTTTGGCGATATTCTCGATTATCTGGTCAGTGATCCGAAAACCAAGAGCATTCTCCTCTATATTGAAGGCATCCATGATGCGCTTTCCTTTATGAGCGGATTGCGGGCCGCAGCACGGATTAAGCCGGTTATCGCCCTCAAGGTCGGTCGTCATGCCACCGGGTCTAAGGCCGCTATGTCGCATACTGGTGCTCTGGTCGGAGCAGACGATGTCTTTGACAGCGCCTTGCGTCGGGCCGGTGTGGTGCGCGGCATGCGTATTGCCAACCTTTTTTCTGCTGCTGGTACTTTGACCTACCCCATTAAGGCGGGTGGCGAACGACTGGTGATCATCACCAACGGCGGCGGTCCCGGTGTGATGGCCACGGATCACTTGGCTGATCTGGATCTGCCCCTGGCCGAGCTGAGCCAAGCGACCATGAAAAAGTTGGACGAGATCCTGCCGCCTACTTGGTCCAAGAATAATCCGGTGGATATTATAGGGGATGCAACGCCGGAACGCTATACCCAGACTGTGCAGATCTGCATGAAGGATCCCGGCGTGGACGGGTTACTGGTCTTGCTCACACCCCAGGCTATGACCGATCCTGCCGGGGTGGCGCAATCGCTGGTTGCCTTGAAAACCGGCGGCAAACCCCTGTTGACCTGCTGGATGGGTGAGATTCAGGTGGCGGAAGGCCGTCGCATTCTCCGCGAGGCGGACATCCCCACCTTTAATACCCCGGAAACCGCCGTGGATGCCTTTTCCTATCTGGTCAATTATAGCCGCAACCAGAAACTGCTGCTGGAAACACCGGGCCCCATGTCACGGGATAGAGCACCGGATGTGGAAGGGGCACGTCTGATCATTGAGAGCGTACTGAGTGAGGGTCGGAAAATCCTCAGTGAATCTGAATCCAAGGCTGTGCTCCATGCCTTTCGTATCCCCACGGCCAGCGCCAGTATTGTTCGTTCTCCCAATGAGACCCTGGTCCAGGCGGAAAGCATTGGTTTCCCCATTGCCCTGAAGATCAACTCGCCGGACATCACCCATAAATCCGATGCCGGTGGAGTGCGTCTGGGGATTTCTAATGCCCAGGCAGCCCGCAGTGCTTATAACGAAATGCTGAACGAGGTGAAGAAGAATCGCCCTGATGCTCGGATTGACGGGGTAACCATTGAGCCCATGCTTCAGCGGCCTAACGGTCGAGAGTTACTGGTCGGCCTTGTTACTGATCCGGTCTTTGGCCCGGTGATTACCTTTGGTGCGGGCGGCATATCTGTTGAAGTGATGGGGGACCGAGCCGTCAGCCTGCCTCCCTTGAACCGGCGTCTGGTCCGGGATCTGATCAGTCGAACCAGGGTCTCCAAGCTGCTCGGTGCCTTTCGCCATATGCCGGAGGTGGACATTGAATCGCTGGAGCAGGTGTTGTTGCGGGTTTCCGAGATTGCCTGTGAGTTGCCCTTGGTCAAGGAGTTGGACATCAATCCCCTGATTGTGGATGAAAAGGGGGCTGTTGCGGTGGATGCCCGCATTGTGGTGGATTATCATACCCAGACGGCTGATCGCTACAGTCATATGGCCATCTATCCCTATCCAGCCCATCTCGTAACCACTCGGCAATTGCCCAATGGAACCGACATGGTGATTCGCCCCATCCGACCGGAGGATGCGGAGATTGAGCAGGAGTTTGTCCGTAATCTTTCCGAGCAGTCCAAGTATTTCCGCTTTATGCAATCCCTTGCGGAGCTGAGCCCCCAGATGCTGACCAGCTTCACCCAGATTGATTATAATCGGGAAATGGCTCTGATTGCGGTGGTGGAGCAGGACGGCAAGGAAACCCAGATCGGGGTTGCCCGCTATATTATTAATCCAGACGGCAGGAGCTGCGAGTTTGCCATTGTTATTTCTGATAAATGGCAGCGTCAGGGGCTTGCCCATTTGCTGATGCGGCATCTTATTGATACGGCCCGCAGTCATGGCTTGCAGACTATGGAAGGGGATATACTCCGTAATAATAATGAAATGCTTCGACTGGTGACCAAGCTAGGTTTCAGTATCAGTCATGATCGGTCAGAGGCGGATATGGAGCATGTGGTGTTGCGGATGTAGGCGGTCAGCAGCGTTATGCCGGGTGCGTAGGGGAACGGATGTTTGGTGTTTTGCCCGCCGCTCGGCTATTTTATTCAGGCTGGTGGGCAATGTGTTTTCCTGGTCATCATCTGCCGATCACCTCGCTGCAATTGAGGTTGCTCTTGGTTGGTTTATTTTTCCGTGCCCACTCTACACTACATGCTGCAACGGCTTCGGACGAATGGAGAATGGAGAGTATGATATTCCTGCTTTGAGATGATTTAATGCTTTAATTTTTAAGGGGAACTTGTTGTTATGTTTGCAAAGACGTCCATCAATGGTTTGGAGCTGGCAAATAGATTTATCCGTTCTGCAACCTAGGAGGGCTTGGCTGCACCTGATGGCGCTGTCACTCCTCAATTAATTGAAAGATGCTTTGCTTCAAATTTGGAGGCAATCAACATGACTCGTTCAGAAGTGTGAACAAAAAGTGATTCTATTCAGGGCTTGATATGCATTTGATTATAATGTACTGTACTACAGTACGTAGATTTATTATAAACCACCAACTCGGGTACATAGCCATGCGTGAAATTACAGTAAATAAATTTAGAGCCACTTTGAAAAGTTGCGCAGACCAAAGTATCACGAATCACGAGCCGCTACGGGTGACCCGCAAGCGTGGCAAAGATTTTGTGATCATCGGGGCGGAAGATTGGGAACAAATCCAGGAAACACTGTACGTTCTCCAAAACATCTCACTCACTCAACAGATCCAGCAATCTTTTAAAACACATCGTACAGGAAAGGGCTATTCTCCAGCCAAGGAGCAGCTTGATGAGATCAATAATATTTGAAGGTAAAACATGGTCTGAGTACGAAAAACTGCGAAGCAAGGACAAAAGAGTGCATAATAACCTCTGTCGTATTCTCCAGGAAATGCAACGAAACGATCCTGCTCAGGGCCTTGGAAAACCAGAGCCGCTCAAACATAATCTTACCGGCCTGTGGTCACGAAGGATTTCCCATAAAGATCGCCTGATCTACACCTTTGATAAGCAGAGCATCTCGATTTTTGCCATTGGTGGACATTACGACAACATTAAATAAACTGGCACTATACACCGTGTGCCCTGCCTCTCCCGACTTGCTAGAAATGCGGGCTAACCGTGTAAAGCTGTAGATATTCTTTCGAGTCCCTGCTGAAGAGTAATTTTCGGGCAGGCTATATTAATCCGTTGGAAACCCGAACCTTCCGGCCCAAATATGGTGCCCGGCTCAAGCAGAACGTTGGCCTCCTTAATAAGTATTCTGTCGAGTTCTTTGTCGCCATACCCGTAAGGGCTGAAATCAATCCAGGCCAGATAGCTTCCTTGAGGGATTGAGAATTTTGCCTTGGATATTTTTTCCTTGATGTAGTGATCCATAAAAGAAAAGTTTTCATCCAGATAAACAAGCAGCTGTTCCAACCATTCTTCGCCCTTGTTATAAGCTGCCGT
>JBATKL010000105.1:0-1653 GCA_049669385.1 Candidatus Electrothrix sp.
GGTATCCTCCCTTACAGCATTGTTGTTTGGAGGCTGCTCCGGAACGTGGAGAATCAGCTCACCAGCTCGCTCAATAATGAATTTTCTCTTCTTGCCAAACAGATCACGCTTCAAATTAATCAGGTCAACACACTGACCTGGAAGGAAAATATTGATCAGCTTACCCGTGTCATCACTAAGAGTGCAGATGCAATGGAGCGGGACAGCTTGCTGAATACCTTGTTTCATCAGTCGGAGGATATGTTGGCTATGGTGCTGCACCGCGATGGAGTGCCTCTCTATCTCCTGAAAGATGAAAAAATCGCCCGCCTATCTGCTGCTGATAAGGATGGGATCGGCAAGATGCTGACAGAATCCTGCACTCCGCGCAGGCCGGGGGAAACCGCAATCTGCGCCCCGGTTTTTATCCGGATTGACCTCCGTACTGAGGTCTTCTTGCCCATGGATTTGTCTGTCATTGATCCTAGCGGACAGGCAGTACAGATTCGTTGCATTTTTCAGATATCAGACGTCCTGACAAGAATCGGCCAAGATGCAGACTTGGGGATGGAAAATCAGTTTGCGGAAATTTATATTACCGATGCCCAGGGCACGGTTCTGTATGCCAACAGCAAGGCCCCGTTTAAGCTCGGAGCTCGGCTTCCTTATATTTTAGTCGATGATATTACCGCCAGTCTGCGCCATACCTCCCTCGCCAGAGTCTCGAAGCTGGAACCCTTTTATTATGCAGGAACAAGCTATGTAGGAAACTATAATGTAGCAAAATCAGTGGATTTTGCAGCAGTGCTCGTCGGTCGTCGCGATGCTTCCTATACCTTGGTCCGGGAGGCCAGGCGTGATTTTCTGATCAATATCGCTGTTTCTCTTCTCCTCAGTATTCTGTTCTCCGTGCTTTTTTCCTGGTTTTTCTTCCGCTTTATTATTCGGGCGGAAAACGCCTGGTGCGAGGCTAAAGAGGCAGCGGAAGACGCTGCGCAGGCAAAGGCAGGCTTCCTTGCCTTTATGAGTCACGAAATCCGCACTCCCATGAACGGTGTCATCGGTATGACTGAAATTCTGCTGGACACTGAGCTGAATAAAGAACAACAAAATTTTGTTTCAGTTATCCATACCTGCGGCAACAGCCTGATCCGCCTAGTCAACGATATTCTTGATTTTAGCAAGATTGAGGCCGGGAAAATGGAGTTGGAGGAACGCCCGTTCCTGCTCCGTAGCAGCGTGGAAAAGGTTTTAACCCTGATGAGTCCCAAGGCCGGAGAAAAAGGCATTGAACTGATTGCTGATATTGATCCTCATCTGCCCTGCCGAATCATCGGTGACTCGGCCCGCATTGAACAGGTGCTGCTCAATCTGGTGGGCAACAGTCTGAAATTTACAGATACGGGCGAAGTTGAGGTCTTGGTCTGCGCGGATGAAGCTGAAAACCTTATCAGGCTGAGTGTCCGGGATACCGGCATCGGCATTGCAAAAGAAAATATCACAAAACTCTTCCGATCATTCAGCCAGGCCGAGTCCTCGACCAGCCGAAAATACGGTGGTACCGGGCTCGGGCTCAACATCTGCGCTCAGCTGGCCGAGTTGATGGGAGGCCGTATACAGGTGGAAAGCGCATTAGGCAAAGGGGCTTGTTTTTCCTTTACGGTGCCTTTGCAG
>JBATKL010000106.1:0-1830 GCA_049669385.1 Candidatus Electrothrix sp.
CATCTGGAGTTGGCAAGACGCGTATATTAAACTCGATTCTTGATTTGAAAAGAATAGCAGCAGGGGATTCATTGATCGGGGTTAAATGGCATATTGAATTCTTGTCATCGAGTGGAACTCAATATACATGGGAAGGAGAGTTTGAGAATAGTGGCGTTTCTACCATCAGGAGTTTACTTGGAGATCTGGACATCGGAGGAGCATCTATCGTATCAGAATTAGTTTACAGGGAAAATGAGCTAATCGTAGAAAGAAATAATTCTGATATTATTTTTAATAAAATAAAAACGGTAAGGCTTTCAGCAGACCAGAGTGTGCTTCATTTGCTCAGGGAAGAAGAACAGATAAAAGAAGCTGCAAGTGAATTTAAGAAAATCATATTTTATAACACAGAACGGCATGATTTTTACAGGCATTTCCATAGTCTCAAGTCTCTCGACGAGAAACTAAACAGATATGATGACATAGAAGAAGTTCGCAATCTTCCGCTGTCTCTTACTGAGAAGCTATATTTTGTCTATAAAAGAAAAAGACAGCTTTTTGACGACATTGCGAGCAGCTTTATTGATATTTTTCCTCATGTCGAGGATGTGCAAGTCGCGTCGATATTGACTGAAATACCAATGAAGAAAGCTCCAGAAGCAATCTTGATCCAAATTCAGATTAAGGAGAAATATGCTTCTGACTGGATTGATGAATATAACATATCATCAGGAATGCTAAAAACGTTGGTTTATATAGCGCAGCTTCAGTTATGCGCGGATTCAAGCCTGATTTTGATAGATGAATTTGAAAACAGCCTTGGCATAAACTGCATTGACGAGCTGACCAGCAGCATCGTTTCTGCTGAAAGAGGCTTACAATTTATTATTACCAGTCACCACCCTTATATAATTAACAATATAAAACATACTGATTGGAAAATAGTCACCAGAAAAGGTGGTGCTGTCATCGCCCACGATGCTAGCGCTTTTAACTTTGACAAATCAAAGCATAAGGCCTTTACCCAGTTGATAAATCTTGATCTCTACTCTGAAGGCGTAGAATCATGAATTTGTATTTCTTGGTGGAAGGCAAGACTGAGCGGAAAGTTTATCCCAAATGGCTTGCCCATCTTGCACCTCAACTGGAGCGAGTGAATTCCCCCTGTGAAGCAACCGATAATAACTACTACTTGATCAGCGGCGGCGGATTTCCGAGCATTCTTGATAATCATCTTGTTGATTCTGTAGCTGATGTTAATGCTTCTGGGAAATTTGACTATTTCGTTCTGGCTATTGATACAGACGATATCTCAGCAGCGGAAAAAACAGAGGAGGTTGAAGATTTCGTCAGAAGTAACGATATCATTTTCAATTATTGCGAATTCATCATCCTGCCGCAGGTTGTCTGCATGGAGACATGGTTTCTCGGCAACCAACGCATTTACGCAAGGAACCCTTCTTCTGCTGAAATTTCTATTTTTACCAGTCACTACAATATTGCTCAGAATGATCCTGAAAAAATGCAACAACCGGCAGAATACAGTGGATCAATCGGTGATTATCACTTTCAGTATCTGAAAACCATGCTTCGAGAAAAGAACATCCGCTACAGCAAGAAGAATCCGCAAGGCGTTACGGAATCCTATTATATTGAAGAGCTGCGTAACAGAATGAAGTCAGGTCAAAATTGTCTCAGCAGTATGCGTAACTTTTTCAGCGCACTTGGCAAAATTACAGAGAAAGAAGTTATCTGATAATTTCAACTACCGAAAAACCAGCACTTTCGGTAAGTTGAAGTTAATATGTGTGTTCGTCTTGAGAAAACCAAGTGTAGTAGGTGATGTAC
>JBATKL010000107.1:0-4798 GCA_049669385.1 Candidatus Electrothrix sp.
TCACCAGCAGAGAAAGCCGCAACCGGGTAATCAAGGCCACAAAGCGTTCATTGGCAAAGCGTTCTGGAGCCACGTAGAGGAGCTTCAGCTCGTTATGATTCAGCCGGTCATAAATCGCGTTGACTTCATTGAAATCCAGAGAGGAATCCAGCCGGGCCGCTGCGACTTCTTTCCCGACAAGGAAATCCACCTGATCCTTCATCAGGGCCATGAGCGGCGACACCACCAAGGTCAGGCCGGGAAGATGGAGAGCAGGAAGTTGATAACAAAGACTCTTGCCCTGGCCGGTGGGGAAAATCGCCAAGGCAGAGCGACCCGCCAAAACAGCGGCGATTACCGCGTCCTGCCCAGGCAGAAAGGCATCAAAGCCGAAAATCTGTTGCAGGGTTTCTTCGGGCGTACTTGTCCTGCTCGTCAATACGGTCATGCCTTCTCCCTTGCCAACTTTGGGCCTACTTTGGACCTACTTTGGACAGATTCTGATCCCGAATCTGCTGATCAAAAAATATACTTCATGAAGTTACTCAGCTTTATCAATAATCGCCATGAAATGGGTCAAATATTCTGCTGGCATTTTTGCAGGTTTTATTTCAGGGCTCAACTCCTGTCCCTCTGGTACCCAGGCAGCACTATGCTCTCCATGAGCCAATTTTCTGAGCCGAGCACCATGTTCACTGACACTATAGTATTCAAAATATAATGTAAAACCTTCTGCAAAAAGTTCATCCAGATACATGGATACTTCTATAATTTCAAAGGGCATTGCCTCTTGCAGATGATGAACCTCTGCATGCACACAGACAAAATCACCGGAGGAACTCCGAGAGTACCTGTCAGAAAACTTCATTGCAAGGTATTGATCACGTACTCTGGCCTGCCAACTGTAATAATTAGAAAAATAAATATTACCAACTAAATTCGAATCTTCTCTGGAGGTCAAGAACTGTTGCCGAAACAACATATTTTTTTTTCTTGCGGAAACACTCGCTGTGAAGACCGAAGATGCCTTAGAGAAAAACGAATGACGCTCCTTTCCTAACGGCTCAATATCATCATGAAAACGGGACATTTTCTCAAAATATCTCGTGAAATAATCCGGCAAAATAGCCTGTTGAACATCACCATGCCCCTGTACCTCCACCCAGGTGATTGCAAGCTTACCGGAGATGGCCTGAACCAAACTCCCGTCACTCTGCTTTTTGAACCACTTAAACGCTAGGGAAAGAAAAGATCGGGAAAGGTCGGTATCCTCTAATAAACGGACCTCTCCAATCACAGTGTCGTAACTGTCCAACTGCTGGTCGACAGTGAAAAAAGACCTGTTCGTCACCATCCCCCATTGTCCACTTTTCATATCTTGTACTAAACGCTCAGATATCGGCAAAAGGGCAAGTTCTCTCAGTTCACCCATCCATATAGGAATATTGGTAAAATACACCTTCCCTCTCGGCCCTCTCCCCTCTAAAAAGGTTGTGGTAAATTCATGGGTAAAACTGCCGACCCTATCCGGCCAAGCATCGGTATGTCCAGAAACCGGAACCCGTTCTGCAAGGGTCTCATTGTGCTGCTCTTCCTGCGCGACCACAGCCAACATTCGCTTTCCTCTCAGCGTCAGCTTGACCGGAAAGGTGAGGATGTAACAGCTTGAGGTCTCATCACCATATGAAAATAGCACCGTATCGTCCTTTTTTTCAACAATAAGTATTGCGCTAACATCAGGTCGGTTTACCAACGCCTTAAAGACTGCTTCAAAAGCAGTCCAAAGCCTGGTTCCGGCGAGGTCCAGCGTATCGCCCTGCTTGATCAACTCGGCAAGAACGCTCTCACTTCTCTCACCCAGGAGATGTTGCCATTCCTCCCTGTTGCGACCGGATACGGTTTCAAGATCACACCCTTGCAATCCCCGTCCTGCTGTACAGATGATGGTCCCCTGATCATGGCTCAGAGAAAAATGGACTCCAGCTTCAGCGGGAATTGCAAGAGAGGGTTTTCCCTCTCGTGACCAGAAAATTTCAATACGGGTATCAGAAGCACGCAGGAGAGGAGTCAAGGCGTTCCTGATAAACGGCAACTCTTTTTTCCGCCGCTCCTCTTTACGCAGGCTCTGTAGGTAAGGGATAAAATCCGAATTTATTTTTGGGAGCAGACAATGAGTCGACAAAGAGGCTTCTCTTTGTTGCAGCTCGCTCATCAGGATCCTGTGATCACGGTGGCCAGGGTTAACCAAGTCCTCTGCTGTCGGACCCTCCTGTCTGTGTTCAATAATTTGAGCACGATACCCTGTCATCTGTTCAACAACCTGCCCTTCTTCATTACAAGCAGTCACTGCACTCGAAACATATTCTTCCGTATGCTCTTCGATAACAACGTTCCCTAATATATGTCCCAATATATGTTCATCATGTTCATTATGTTCATTTTCGCTGAGCGCGGGCGGGAAACGCTCAATACGCTGAATACGTGCAGGCAGGCAGAGATCTCTCGGAATCGGAAGTTGACCTGACTGCAAGAAGGCATCTCTGAGAAAAGGGTCTCCAAGCAGCCACGTCCGCCCCGAGGAATCCACAGATTCCGCCGATTCGGATAATTCGGATGAGTCGGATGAGGAAGCTGCTGAGAACAGGCAGCTCTTAGAACTCAACTGATAAACCTGCTGAATTCTCTGATACAATGGCCCTTGAAAAAGCAATTCTTCTTTATAGAGATCAATCTCCGGGACAAGATCAAGCGGTGAGAGATTTTCCGGGAGATCATAGCGGACAGGCGAACTGTCAGACCTTACGTCAGACCTTACGTCAGACCTTACGTCAGACTTTACTACGTCAGACCTTAACACAAAGGTTGCAGAAAAATGATCAACACTGAAACCCGTCTGTTCCGTTCGTATTTGCACCTGTATCCGTGGATCGGCTTCAAGCACATCCTGCTCAAGGACGAGGGCATGAATCTCAATTTCCGCCCCGGCTTCCTCTGAGAGAAAGATCGGTCGCGTCAACTCGATATCCTCAATGCACACCGCAGCAAAACACGTATTCCCCGTGACGACCTGTACCGCCTGAGCCATAGCTTCAAGACCAAAAACCATGGGAAAGAGATAGGTTCCACGCCAGCAATGATCCTTAATATAGGAATCATCTTCCAGGGTCAGCTGTGTTCTGGAGACAAGCTCAATTCCCGGTTGATATGCAGTCACCCGGTCAATAAAACGCAGGCCTTGTGGGAGAGCTGGACCGTAAGCAGAAAACGTATCTAATCCTGAGGTTCGTGCGGCGACAAGGACTTGATACGCAGCAGGATCGTGAGTGGCAAGCTGAAGAAAGCGGGAAGTTCCCTGCTGAACGGTCAGAGCTTCAACCCCTATTGTACGCAACCAGGACGTACTGCCCATCCTGATGCCCATCCCAACCTCATCCCAGATACTGAAGGCAATACTGAGTGTGGCGGTACGAGACTCAGCTTCTCCATACTGACGCAGAAAAAGATGCAAAGCCTCATTAGAAAATCCGTACCAGCCGTTTTTCCGCATCCCGGATATGCCGACAAGAGATGAAAACGCGATAAACAGTTGCGGAGGATGCTCGCGTAAAGCAGCACAGAGGTTCATCGCCCCGATCATTTTGGGCCTGATCTCCTCCAGAGCCTGGTCAACAGATACACTGTTCAAGGCACTTGGTCGATTCAGAGCACTACCATGAATAACTCCGGTGATGATTCCCTGTTCATTTTCCACCTGAAGGACGAGTCGTTGCACTGCTTCGGCACCTGTGATATCACATTGATAATAATGCGCTGTCAGCCCTGCCTTACGAGCCCGCTGAAGGGTATAATGAATCTCATCCTGCTGTTCGTTACCTGTTATTGACGGAGAAGAACTGCCCACCAAGGCCAGCTGTACCCCGGTAGCACGGGCAAAGGCCAACACACACTCCGCAGTAATGCCCTTAGCTCCACCAGTGGCAAGAACAACATCTTTTGGTGACCATCGGATGGGTCTCGGTTTATCAGCGGCAACATTTCTTAAAACAGGATACGGCACCCGGCGAACCTGATCAGCACCATAGCCAACAGCGGCGTAGCTCTCAGCGTAGTTCTCAGCGTAGTTCTCAGCGTAGTTCTCAGCAGTGGCGAGCTCTGCCATTATGTGTTCACAGAGCTGATCCACTGCAATCTGCGGAGAAAAATCAAGCACCCTCACCTTGAGGTCGGGTTGTTCAAAGTGGAGGCTGGCAGCCAAGGCCTTTGCCGAACACCGGCTGATATTCGTCGGAACAGGTCCGTCACCGAAAAAGCCGTCACCGAATTGCACCACAGCAAGCGCTTGATTTTTTGATTCGAGCCGATGATAAGAAGGAGAAAATATTGTGTGCAGCCTAGTAACGTGTTCGACCAGAGTTTGTTGATTAAAAAATTCACTTTTACCTTTACCGTCACCTTCACCTTTACCTTCACCTGATTCCTGATGCGGCAACAAGGCAATGACACAGGTGAACCTCTCCCGCAGGGAAGAGCCCCCTTGTCGGGCTTCTGCAAAAGAGACAAGTTCCACCTTGGCTGAAAATTCGACTGAAACATCAGCTGAAATTTCCGTTGAATTTTCCGTTGAATTTTCAGTTGCCCCCCTGAATGTACCCCGCTGTAAAGCCATCTTAAGCTGCTCAGCAATATGCAGCTCAGCAGGTTCAAAAAGAATCAGGGTCTCTCTCTCTTCTTTTTGGGGCAACCAAGATTGCTCAGATTGCTCATCCGCAGCCGGAAGCGGTTCTGGCAGATAGTGCAGGGTGAAATCACGAACCCAGCC
>JBATKL010000108.1:0-7677 GCA_049669385.1 Candidatus Electrothrix sp.
AAAAGTAGAAAAGAACGAACTGCCCTGTCTGGTGGATTTCTGGGCACCGTGGTGTGGTCCCTGCAAGGCAATCGGCCCTGTTATTGAAGAATTGGCTGAAGAATTTGCTGGCCAAGTAGAGATCGTCAAGATGAATGTGGATGACAGTCCGGCAACTCCGGGTAAATTCGGCATCAAGGCCATCCCGACCTTGATTCTGTTTAAGAACGGAGAAGCGGTTGATCGCATCACCGGTGCTGTGGGCAAGGCTCAGCTCAAAGAGTTGATCAGCAAAGCGTTGTAAGGGATTCAGTACGTTCAATAAAAATACCTTACCCCTTATACTGGGCGGACCACAGGTCCGTACCTTTGCGGGATGCGGGTTTGACGGGACGGTGTAGGGGCGATCTTTATGATCGCCCTTATTGGTAGATCGCCGAGGTTCCCTGGTTTTTTACATCTTTTCAAAAGAGTATCTATGAAAAAAACAGATTATCAACTGATTATTATCGGTGGCGGCCCAGCCGGATTAACAGCAGGATTGTACGCTGCACGTGGTCGTTTGAACACCTTGCTCATAGAAAAAGGAGCGACTGGCGATCAGGTGCTGTTGACAGATTGGGTGGATAATTATCCCGGTTTTCAAGACGGTATCACAGGCTTTGAGTTGATGGATAAGATGACGGCCCATGTTGATCGTTTTGGTCTGGAAAAGAAATTTGCCGCTGTGACCACAATGGATCTCCAGGGCGAGCAAAAGAAAATCACCTTGGAGTCAGGAGAGGTACTCACTGCACAATCCGTCATTATCAGCACCGGTGCCAAACCGAGAAAGCTTGATGTGCCCGGAGAAGAGGAGTTGCAGGGCAGGGGTGTTTCCTATTGTGCCACCTGTGATGCTCCGTTTTATCGGGATCAGGAGATTGCCGTGGTCGGCGGCGGCAACACAGCTGTGCAAGAGGCCTTACATCTGACGAAATTTGCCTCCAAGATCACGGTGATTCATCGACGTGATAGCCTGCGGGCCACAGCTATTCTTCAGGAAAAGGCCTTTGCCGAGGAAAAAATTAACTTTATCTGGGACGCTCAGGTCAGCGAAATTATCGGCAATGATGAGGGCGTCGAGTCGCTCAATATTCAGCATAATGACGGCTCAATGTCCACCCTACCGGTTACCGGGATCTTTGTCCTGATCGGTGTGGTACCGAATAATGAAATGCTCCCTATGGAACAGCTGGAAACCGATGCAGGTGGTTTTGTTTTCACCGATCATGAGATGTGTACCAAGCTGCCCGGTGTCTACGCAGCCGGTGATATCCGCAGTAAGAATTCTCGCCAGATTATCAATGCCACCGGTGACGGCGCAACAGCCGAGCTGTCTGCTGAACATTACCTCAGTAACTTGGCTGACCACGCCGAGTAACGGTAAAGCGACTCTCGGCGCAGAAAAATTTCCCGCATTTGAAGCTTCAAAAGGAGCTTCAAAAGGAGCTTCAATACGCATATCCTCTCTCTACAGTCTGAGCTGGGTACTGTGCACCATCCCAAAAAATCCCCGTGGTCGGAAGGTCAGGATAATCAGGATGATGGTGTAGGCAATGAGGTCGCGAAAGGTTGACGGAAAAACCATCGCTGTGAAGATCTCAATGGCTCCTAGGAGATAGCCAGCCAAGGCTGCTCCCATGATTGATCCTCTACCGCCGAGGATGGCCGCAACAAAGGCCTTCCAGCCGAGCAGGATGCCCATGTACGGATCAAGTACCGGATAGGCCTGCCCATATAAAATACCCGCAACTGAGGCTAAGCCAGCACCGATGGCAAAGGTAAGCGGGGCCAGGACGTTAATGGATACGCCCATAAGGGGTACGGCCTGAAAATCATAGGACATGGCCCGCATGGCCATTCCCCATTTGGTTTTTTGGATAAAGGTGTGCAGGGCCAGCATGAGGATCAGGGAGACCACAATGATCAGTATTTTGACATTGGTAAAGTAGATCCCGCCGATATTATAGCTGACTGATTCTATGAGGGTGGGGAAGCTGAGCCGTTTCGCTCCGAGAATGATCAGGTTACCTGTTTCAAAGATAATGCCGATCATCAGTCCGGTGATGGCCGCAGAGGCTCTGGGAGCCCCCCGTAAGGGACGGTAACCCACTACTTCAACAAAAACACCAATCCAGGCAGTGAGAAACATGGTTACGGCAACGGTGAAGAGAAAAATCATCCAGCCAGGCATGATTGCGCCGAACAGAGCGAGGAGCAGGGTGGCGATACCAAATCCGATATAAGTACCCACCATGAAGATATCTCCGTGGGCGAAGTTGAACAGCATCAGCACGCCGTAGACCATGGAATAGCCGATAGAGATGACGGCATAAAAGCTGCCCCATTGCAAAGCGTTGATAAGGTTTTGGAGGAAATATTCCATTCTATTGATGCTCCTAGGCTTCTATGGAGAGAAAGATGCCGTGCGTATACGTTGTTGTTCAGCGTTGTTGGTAACGAGTAGAGGGTGTGGATTCAAATATTCAGTGAATATACCATACAAGAAAATGCCTTGCATGAGGAAAGGAGTGAGTGCCCAGAAAAGGATTTTTAGGTTGAAGCGGGTTGAAACAGTACGTCGGAGAAATGAAAAGTGATGAAAAATGATTAAAAGTGACTTTTTTTATTTTTTATAAATCCAGGCGGTTGAGCCTGGAAAAGATCAGTAAAACAGAGAGACACTTACTTTTACGCTTGCTTTATGATGGGGGATAGGGTAAAAAATAGTCGTTTTAGTATCAGTACAATCTCCCTAATTATACGAGGAAAAGAAGTATGAGTTTTCTTGAAGGATTACTTTGGCTCACGCTTAATGTCTATCACGAAGCCCGGAGCGAGCCGCAAATCGGCCAGCTTGCTGTGGCCCATGTTACGTTGAACCGAGCAAGTCAAAATAAAAAAACCGTAGAGCAGACTGTCACCGCACCTCGCCAATTCAGCTGGACCTTTTTGCAAAAATCATACATGCCTAAAGAGACAGATGCCTTTGTCGATTGTCTCCAGACAGCAATGAAGGCGATGACCACACCTGATTTTACAGACGGTGCCACTTTTTACCATCGTGAAGATGTCCATCCGAAATGGGCCCAACAAAAAAACTATGTTGCTCAGTATGGAGAGCATATTTTTTATCGAAATTAGCTCATAGTCTGATTTCTTTTTTACGTTGGTTCCGTCTCATTGCGCCCCCTTCTTTTGCTGTATCAATACCCAGCGTTTCCGTATCCACGCATCTTTTTCATCTTCAAGGACATATCGGCCTCCGGCAGTGGAGATCGTCGGCACCTGTCGAGTTTCCTCAAAGGCATTATAGCCAGCAGCTAGGTTTGACCAAAAGTCGTACCACGGCGAGTAGCGATATTTGACCAAGTTCTCACGAGTCATGGGAAAGGGAAAAATATGGATGCTGAATTGTTCCTGTCCTTGGAGAAAGGCCTGGTACGCCAGGAGATAAATCTCCTCTATCTGTTCATTACCCATAGCAAAGCAGCCCTGCGATACGCAATTGCCATGGACCATGATGGCACTGCCTGTGCAGCTTCTTTCAGCATCGGACCTGTTGGGATATCCAATATTGAAAGAGAGGTGAAATCGGCTTTGGGGATTCATTTGTTCGGCAGAGACCGTGTAAAAGCCTTCTGGACTTTGCCAATCCCCCTCCGCCAGTTTCGGGCCAACATATCCTGAGTAGTTGCAAATCGGATACGTCTTAAAAAGTTTGAATTCGCCTCTGTTATACAGCCACAGTTCAAGTTTTTTTGAGAGCTTGAAAATGCGCATAAAAACCGGCTGGCCGAGCCGCATGCCCTTGCGGGCAAGCTCTCTTTTGACCCGTGGTTCCGCTTGGGTCATAAGGCGGTCCGCCTTAGGAGTAGTGGGCAGGGTGTCTTGCTGGCTGAGCGGTGCAACTATCGCATCTTTTGCAGCTGCGGCCAAAGGAGGTAAGAATGCAGTCGATGCAGCACAAAAAGCGAAGAGAGCACAGAGATACATAGCGCGCCGCGCGGGAAAAAGTATTTCCAGCTTACGAAGCAGCATTTTTTTCTGCTTGCGTCTTGGCATAGGCTGTGGCCGCACATTCATTTTTGCCGATATCCAGTTCTTCTGCTTGCTCGCTTTCCACCTGCTCTTTGTTGGCATTAATTAATCTGATAACGGCATACTCCTCGGGTTGCGCTCGCATATTATCCCGAATGAACTGAATAAATTCGTCCTCACTCGCAATAGAGTAAATGGCTTTATTTCGTTCTATGGCATCTCCGAGGGAGGTCGTAAAGATCAGGTTATCATTCGCCTCTTCCCAATTCATATAATGACCAGGAAGAACAGCAAGCTCTGGGTTGAGCTGTTTTATCATGCCTATGGAGTTATAGAGCAGGATCGCCCAGGCTGCTGCTTGCCCTCCAAGGTCGGGTCGGCCCACCGAGGAGATGAAAACAGTGTCACCGGAAATCATGTAGCGGTCGTTGATAATATATGAGGTTGATCCAGGCGTATGGCCGGGGGTAAACAGCACCTTGACTGCCGGACTGCTGGCGCTGTTTGAAAAATGATGTGTCTCGCCATCGATAACCGGTGTATATGGATTATTTGAGTCACCGAAATCCGCCTGATTGCCGTAGAATGTAGCACCAGTTTTTTCGGCGATTATTCTGGAGCCGGAGATATAGTCTGCCTGAAGATGGGTCTCAAAGGTTTTGGTGATGGTACATCCTTTTTCAGCGGCAAAAGCAAGATAGAAGTCTCTATTACGCGAGGGGTCAAAGAGCATCATTTCGTTATTATGGAGAAGCCCGTAGGAGCATGAGGCCTTGGCCGGTCGGATAAACTGATAGAGTTGGTAGCCGTTTTCAGCGGTTATCAGCTTAGTTATCAGTTTAGGTACTAGCATGTTACCCCAACTTTTGAAGCCTCCTGATAAATACCCCACATCTGTAAAACCGTTTTTCTCGAGAATTTCTGCGACATATTTTGCAGAGCCTTCTTTTGCGCAGACAATACGGATGGGACGATCGGATGGAACGCGTGCGACGGACTCTTTTTCCGCCTCCATAAAATCATAATAGGAGACGTTGTGAAGTTCAAAAGGATATGGAGATTCTATATGAAAACGAGAAAAAGCATTCTCGCTGCGAACATCAAGGACAACAATATCTTCTTCTTTCTCTGTGAGCCAGCGGAACAGATCGATTGCTTGGTAGCTGCAAATGGCCATTGAAAACTCCTGTAAAATATTCTGTAGAGAGAAAATCTGTTACAGAGGGGAGACTGTCCTGTATGAGGAGTGTCTGTATATAATCTCACCGAGAAGTAATATCCCGAATTTTGCTCTTGTTTTCAACCAAAATCTCAGTGTATCCATAATGAGTTTGTTTTTTACGGGTAACAACTTGAAGTTCAGTTTCTTTTTTTTGAATTGATTCGCATTATCGAGATGGGTTCACTCAATTCTTGAACACCTGTCTGTAACATGATATGCTCATCGCAAAGGTATGTTGCAAGGATGATTTTGTATATTCTTTTTTCGTTTTGCTTATCTTGTTGTTTGCAGGAAGAGAGTGAAGAGTGCAACCTGTTAATATTAAGTTGTGTTTTTCGAGACCTCTGTGTAAAGTTTGATATATGTTTTTCCCTTATTCTTGGAGAGTGGACGGAAAGAGGTCCGGGGAGAATAGAGGGTTCTGTAGTCTTCGCTGTTAACAAGACTGAAATGGAATGTATAATGCATTCTTTATGTTATAATCATATCTCGCGGAGAAGAAAAATGCTTTATCCTTGGAAAGATGAATACAGTGTAGGCGTTTCACGGTTTGACAATCATCATAAAAAACTTTTTGATATTGCCAATAAGCTGCATGAAATGATGAAAAGCGGCAAGGGGGCAGAGGTTATTGAACCGGTTCTCAGAGAACTGATCGACTATACAAAATATCATCTTGCTGAAGAAGAAAAGGCCTTGGAGAGAATAGGGTACTCCGGTATTGCTGCTCATAAGAGAGCCCATGTCATTTTTACCGAACAGCTGAATGAAGGACTGGTTGAAATTGAGAAGGGACGAGCTCTGTTTGTGGTGGTTAAAATCTCCAAAGCGGTTATTGACTGGCTGATTGACCATATTTTCGGTATTGATCAAAAATACACTGCGGAGATGAATGCAGCCGGGATACATTAACGATCTATAAGAG
This sequence comes from Candidatus Electrothrix sp., assembly GCA_049669385.1. Lineage (GTDB taxonomy): Bacteria > Desulfobacterota > Desulfobulbia > Desulfobulbales > Desulfobulbaceae > Electrothrix. Next base: position 6,210 of record JBATKL010000108.1, read on the forward strand.
AACCGTCAGTTAGCCGTCTGGAAAATATTTTCCAGACGTTAAGGGGCAATTTTTAGGTATTCCTGGTGATTGTCCCGATTTTTTGAGTGAATTTATGGCATTAAAAACGCCGGATTCGTTTCCCAGTTCCAACTTCTGCAGCATTGCTGTAGACAGCTGCCCGGCTCCTTGTTCCGCCCGATTCTTGGGGCTGTGTCTTAAACTGAGGCGGAGCGAGGCGGAGGTGTCGCTCTACTGCTTCTCATTTACGACTCTTCACTCCTATGCAAAGCGAAAGCGTTCCCTTTTACAGGCGACTCCGTTTCAGCATGATGCTTACAGTCCTGGTTCTGGTCACTTTGATCAGCGGGACCAGTATTCTAATAAGTTATTATGTGACCGGTCAAAAAATAGAACGGGACGTTGCAACAGAGTTCTTTAACACTGAAGGCGTTGCTGGCACTTGCTTTGATCTGTTCAGCCGTCAGTTACTGTTCACTGCTAAGGGCATGGCGGATGAGCTTATTCTTCGGCAGATGCAGGATGCCGGGGAAGAACAGTCTTTGACGACGATGTTTCGCTCTCTCAAGGGGAAAAAGAGTGGTGATGTCCTCTTTATGAGCAATATTGCCAATGAAGTTATTGTTTTTTCCGAAAAGAATCTTGATATTGCTGCGTCGTTAGCCCATTATCCTGATATACAGGAAGGAATGGCTACAGATCAGTCATTTAATGCCATTGTTATGATTGATTCCGGCATTGGGATGAATCCGCAGGAGCGAAAGCTTTTTTATATGATTGCCGCTGTTCCTGTTGTGCTGCCGTATTCGTCACAAAGTTTTTTTGTTTTCAGCTGTTATCTTATGGACAGCTCCTTCCTGTTGCGTTTTCCTATATATTCTCACATGGATATAACTCTGGTCAACGATAACAGTGTTGTTGCAACGACTCTCTCTCCTGAGGATACTCTCCGGGAAGGTGATAAGTATCCTTTTTATAAATCATCAGTGCTGTTACCCGGTGCTATCGATCTCATACATGAAAGTTCTTTTTTTAAAGAAAAAATGTATGTGAAAATTAAATATATTCCGGGGATGGAAAACAGCACGACCAGTTTTCTTATTTTTTCTCATCCGTCCAGACTGGTTTTAGCCACCAAAAAAGAATTCGGGCAACATTTTATAATTATTCTTTTTGTTGGCCTTTGTTGCTCAATTATGCTGATTTTTTTCATTACAGGCTCGGTTCTTAATCCTATTAAAGAGCTGAATCAGCTTGTGCATAAGATCAGCGATGGAGAGTTGAACAATAGAATTGAGTCCAGCGTGACCAACGAGTTTACCCCGCTGATTAATCAATTTAATAATATGCTGAATCTGATTCAGCGGAAAGATGAAGAACTCTGGGATATCGTTGAGGCGAAGACAACCGAACTTAGGCAGCGGAATGTTTTTATAGATAACCTTCTTAGATCCTCCCAGGTTATGGG
>JBATKL010000109.1:0-2652 GCA_049669385.1 Candidatus Electrothrix sp.
TTGTCGATATCGATTATCATCATGGCAACGGCACCCAAGAATTTTTTAATGAGATAAAATCTGTCTTTACTGCGTCGATTCATTGCGATCCGTCTAACGAGTACCCCTACTTTTGGGGATATGCCGACGAACAAGGAACAGGTCAGGCAGTTGGGACAAATCATAATGAACCGTTGCCCAAGGATACCAGCTTAGAACAATACAGCGCGGCAGTTGACAGAATTATAGAAAAAATACGTGCGTTCAACCCTGCGTATTTAATTATTGCTGCTGGCTTTGATACGCATATCGATGATCCTATCGGGGGCTTTCAACTTCTCACAGAGGATTATATTTCCATTGGTCAGCAGTTCAAGACGTTGGAAATACCGACGTTGGTCTGTCAGGAAGGCGGATATAATGTTGATAATCTCGGTGATTGTGTAAAGAATTTTCTTGTGGGGCTGATGTAAGCTTTGATGGTTGTTCCGGTTGCATGTTGTTAAATCCGAAATAAGTGGAATTTTCCATACTATTGCAGTCAATAGTATGGAAAGGTTCCGCTTATTAATACTGTTGTTTGAATAATCGAAGAATGACTAAGAATGGAAACTAACGGGCTAGACACAAAGGTAACATTGAATCTTCCCGCCGGGCATCTGCTGGTCGTATGGGACGTGCTGTCTAATAGACTCGCGGATACAAATTACAAAGAAGCATTTACGGAAGAAGAAAAAAGAGCCATTTGGGCTTTGGAAGACTTGTGCGAGCAAGAGCTAGTTAGGAAAGGGTTTGGTAGCAGACCGCAGGAAGATTGGGATCACCTAATGGAGCAAGCTACTGAATTCGTAAAAACAGTCCATGCTGACTTTCTCGATTAGTTTGATCTATGAGCAAAACATAACAAGGAAAATCAACCGAATCGCAAATTCCGCTGCGCTTCATTTTTATCCGGTTATTTGCAACGTTAGGTCTACAAAGCAATGAGCGAAGAAAAACTCACAGAAGAAGAAAGAGCCTTATTAAAACAGTATCAAAGTCTGTCGAAATCTATTCCTAGTCTGGTCAATAGGCTCGCTGTAAAAATCGTTCCGCCGATAGTATTTATCGGGCTTTGGTTATATACGGGGGAAGCACTATATTTGGTCGTCTTGATAGCAATAATGGTCTTATACAATGTGCAACGTGTTCTGAGGCAATACAAGAATATTGTCAAACTGAACTCGATCTCCAAAAAAACAATTGGCGAGGCCGATGAAAAAGAAAAGACCTAATCGGATAGCCTCCGCAACACCCTGTATGCGGATCCGCACAGGGCAAACTCTACGGCAGCACCCAAAGGTATGCTATGGATATCACACTTCAAGAAATTTATGATGGGTTTGCTGAAACCTATGAAGAGAACCGAGGACTTTTTGATATGACGGATCTTTGATCCTTTTTATGCAGGATTGGAGGTAAAGCAAGGAAGACTGCTTGATGTAGGATGTGGAGCGGGTGAGCCGTTCGCACGATTTTTTATTGATCGTGGTTGGGCAGTTACAGGGGTGGATTTCTCTGAACGAATGCTTGAGGCGGCATCCAGATATGTTCCGACAATGCAGACTATTCACGCCGACATGCGTGAGGTTGCATTTGAACCGAGCCGGTTTGAAACAAGTTCATCGCTGGAAAATATTGCGTTACCAAGGAAATTGAGGAGAAAAAATCTCTGCGTTCAACATAAAAAACGAGTACAGTTAACCGTTGCCGCCACAAACAATAAGAGAGGAAAAACGACGTTCATGAGAGGGTAAAATATGCCTAGTGGTATCTTTGCAATATTAGACGACATAGCCATGCTGCTTGATGACGCCTCTGCCATGAGCAAGATAGCAGCCAAGAAAACAGCCGGTATCCTAGGTGATGATCTGGCAGTTAATGCGGAAAAAGCAACAGGCTTTCATGCCTCGCGGGAACTCCCGGTTATTTGGGCCATCACCAAGGGCTCTGTGCTCAATAAAATTATCATCATCCCGGCGGCCCTCTTTTTGAACGCCTATATCCCAGGGCTCATCGTCCCCATTCTCTTGCTTGGCGGAGCCTATCTCAGCTTTGAGGGGGCTGAGAAAATTTACGAATGGCTGGCCCATCGTTTTGCAAAAAATGCTCATGAAGAAGATCCCCAGCAGACCGCCGCAACAAAACTCTCTGAAAAAGAAAAAATACGCTCCGCCGTCAGAACTGACTTCATTCTCTCTATCGAAATTATCGTTATTGCCTTAGAATCAGTACGTGATCAACAACTGGCCATCCAAATCCTCGTTGTGAGTTTTGTGGCCCTCTTGGCCACAGTGGGTGTTTACGGGCTTGTTGCTCTGCTGGTTAAGCTTGACGACATGGGCTTTTATCTGGTTCAGTATGCTCAGTCAATAACAGGATCAATGTCCGGGATACTGACCAAGATGGGAGAGCTCCTCATAGCCTCACTGCCAAAAACCATCAGGTTCCTGGAAGTTGTGGGCACGATTGCCATGCTCCTCGTGGGTGGTGGCATGTACGTACATAATATCGAAGTCGTTCACGATGGACTTCATTTCATGCCGATAATGCTTGCCAACCTTTCCGCAGGCCTGATCGTCGGTTTTGTTCTCCTGTTCATCCTCCATTTTGTAACAACAAAGAAAACATGAA
>JBATKL010000110.1:0-5636 GCA_049669385.1 Candidatus Electrothrix sp.
GTGGTGAGATGACGCAGTCTGACTTGGAGTGCAGGATTCTTTTGGCGCAGATCAACAAAGCTGTCAATTGAGGCTACGATATCCTCAGTGTTAATTGTTACGTTATGTCCGGTATCTTTAACCTGAACGGCATTCAAGGCATCAGCAGCGACGACTGCATAGTCCTCCGCCACTTCCAAGAAGAGGAATTCTTCAGGTTCAAGCTCTATCCAAGCGAGAGCCGATTGATATAGTTGATAAACATATCCCCTTAAGGAGTCGATTGCTTCTCGTGCCTTATCGCCTTTTGGGATTTGGGGAGTAGACATAATTCCTGTCAGAATCCTTTCGTTAAGGAGCTGTGATTAAAATAACGGTGCATGGGGCAGAGTCCATATTCATCCTCAATTGAACGATTATTCAGTCTGAGTATTGATAAAATTACCCTTACAAAAGTCAGCTTTCGTGTCTTTTTTACCTTTACAAAAAGACAGTCTCTGGAGGGACGCTGCAATGTCGGTCTGCTGATTTTGAAGCAAACCTCACCGGTTAGCATACCACACAACATAATCTTTCAATGGCTGATAATTTTTCGATGAGCGATTAATAACCTCTATATCCGCCAAAGGAAACTCATTTTTGCCAGTCCTGCCTTGAGAAGCTGACTGAGCAGGTAATACGCCTAAAGCCGAAAAAAAACGTGTGAGCCAATTCCCCTTGGATTGGGGATTAGCATCTTGCGACGGAACCTCTGGCTTTTTTTGTTCTAGCTCCGCAAAAAGCCCATAATTTTCATCAAGAACGTCATCTATTCCATACACGGTGATCGTATCACCGACCCTGATAGAAGAACCACGGAGCATCATCTCTTCAACGGTCGCCTGAAAAGGAAAGGTCAGCTTCTTTTGCAAGTACCCATTCCAGGCTTGCAGCAATGCTGAATCATCATCTCGCGAAATTCCCGAGAGCACCTTTTGGATACGCTTCCCCCTTTTACCGAAATCCACCCACATATATTGATAGCTGAGTTCCTCAAAGACCCGTGCCACATCCTCTGACGAATCTCTCTGTTCTGTCAGGGTAACATCGGAATCTGACAGATACATCTTCTGCCATTCCCAGCCTTCTTGCTCGCTTTGAGTAATGGTCGAAGCCTGCATTTGTTGCAGCGTTATGCTGTCCCAGTCAATACAGACCATATTGTCATCTGCATCTACTTCCGATATTCTGCCCTGCCATGCCCCGATATCAAACCCCAGGTCTGGATCTTTTATAACTTTTTTTACACTGACCGAATCACCGACCTTGAAATTCATAGACCATTCTCCTCTTTTTTGTCTCTCATTGCGTCAAGTGCAATATGCAGGAACAACATACACCTCGATGGGAGGATTTGCCAGTGGAGAGGACAAGAAACACCCCGGTTTTATTGATCAGCCAACCCTTCACGAATCACCTTCCATGCCTGGAATTCAGAAAGCTTCAGCCGATACCGAGCCACATTGCCCTCGTGCAGACGCTCCAGGCTATCGAGCAGCATCGCCTTAAAGGCTTCTTGGTCTTTTTCTGGAACCAGTGCATCGGTGAGTTGCTGAAGATTTTCTAGGGATATCCTTTGATGACCACGGACAATGCTTTGCACGGCATGGATCAATGCCTCTCGATATTGAATCCGCAACGGATCCGGCTCGACCATGGTTTGGGTGATGGCCAGATACCGTTGGCATGAACGTTCATAGGCCCAAGTAAACACATCCCGCAGCAGATCAAGCTGATTGAATTCATATACGCCGAGAGTACCATCTATATAGGCCTGTTCAGGCACATCAATAAAAGAGAGCGGGCAGATATTATTGCGGATCAGAGGAATATTCGCTCCCAGACGGGAGACACGCTTATTTACGTCCTCAAAGGGTTGAAGATAAGGCAGTTGCACCATGACGAAGAAGGCCTGTTCGAATGGATCTGGTATTGCTGCGGCTTTCTGGAGAAAAAGACGGAAGCAATCTTCTAAAACCTGAGGCATGGCCAACGGATGGAAGACTGAACCTGAAATATCTACTGCTCGGCGACGTAACCGCCCGGAGGCATCTTCATCAGGGAGCAGGTTTTCCGAGAGGAGGGCGTGCAGGTTGAGAAAGGTGAAGGGGTTGAAGCCGACCTGATCAGCCTCTTCGATGAGCATTTCTATGGCAGCTTTATGATTGAGGATCATCTGGGTTTCCCGCAAGTCTTTCCCCTCAGCTTTCTGGCCGAATGCAATCAATCTTTCCGTGTCGAGACGGTCGTACGTATTCCCTTCCAGCCGGGAAGAGGACCAGGAGAGATCAATCAGGAGCCGGTTGAGAATTTCTCTGGCATAGGTACCGGCAGGGCGTTCTCCCACCGAGGTGCGCCCCATCTCATGAAATTGGCTGCGTAATGCTTCTGAAAGATAAAAGGTGTGGCCCGGCTCGTACTCTTCCAGGAACGAACGATGATACCCCACCGGTTTACGTTGTATAAGCGGTTGCCGCACGAGTTCCTTGATGATGCCTCCCTCTGAAGAAACAGGAATGTAGGAGTCCCCCAGCATTGTATTTGCTGCCGGAGTGACGAGTGTGGGTGCCTGTTTGTAACGCAGGGAGATGCTTTCGCCTTCGGTGATGACTCGTTTTTCCTCCAGAAGTTGTTTCAGGCGTCGCTGTAATGTTCGGCGATTGATATGAGGTAAATGGCTGAGCAAGGCTTTTCCCAATACAGATATTCCAAGCCCTTGGGGATGTTCAGCGAGAACTCGCACGATTGCATCCAATTCTTCAGCAGGTATGAGACGTGACATGGGATTATTCCGGAAATGAGCAGTAAAAAGTAGATGTTCACGCCATCTCTTTCAAAGCGCGACAGTATTGTGTGACAGTAATATGGCACGCTTTAGTGTCGCGCGTCAACAAGAAGAACAAAGCGTGCCCATCTCAAGGGGGGGCAAAACCAACGCCTTTAGGCCCTTGCCCGCTTTCATTGGCTTATTTTTTCGGTCTATCAAACGTAGCGCCCAACCACTCAACAACTCACTCAGCAAATCCTCGGCAAAAGCTCACCGGGCAGCATATCCAGAAGCCGGGTACCGCCAATGGCCGTCCGGAATCGAACTTCCGCCTTCTCTGCGTTGATGACCCTACCAATGATCGCGGCATCTTCCCCGTACCGTGTCTGGCGCATGGTTGCCAGTACGGCCTCGGCATTGTCCGGTGGGACAAAAGCGACCAGCTTGCCCTCATTAGCAATAAAGAGCGGATCAAAGCCCAGCATTTCGCAGGCAGCCCGGACAGCAGGTTTCACGGGCAGTTTGTCTTCTTCAATCAGCAGGCTGACTGTGGATTGTTCAGATATTTCGACCAATGAGGTGGCCAAGCCGCCACGGGTGGGATCACGCAGGGTATGGATCTCTCCAGCAGCCAGCATGGCATGGACAAGATGATTGAGCGGAGCCGCATCGCTGACCAGATCAGTGTCAAAGCCCAGGCCCTCGCGGGCAGCCAGCACAGCGATACCATGATCACCCAAGGTGCCGGACAGGATGATCACATCCCCTGGTCGGGCATTGGCCCCGGAGATCTGCACGCCCTGATCCACCATCCCGACCCCGGAGGTGTTGATGAAGAGCTTGTCCGCACTGCCGCGTTGCACCACCTTGGTGTCACCCGCCGCAAAATGGATACCTGCCTCTTGAGCTGCTCCCCGCATCGAGGCCAGCACCCGCCGGAGGGTGGCAAAGGGCAGGCCTTCCTCCAGGATAAAGCCGCAGGTCAGGGCCAGGGGTTTGGCTCCGACCATAGCCAGATCGTTGACGGTTCCGCAGACTGCCAAGTGACCGATATCCCCGCCAGGAAAAAAGAGGGGCTCGACCACATGGGAGTCGGTGCTCAGGGCTAGACGTTGGGCCAAACGCTGGCCTTGGCCTTGGCCCAGGGTTGCAATGATCGCGGCGTCGTCCAGAGCGCGTGGGGCTGCCTCGCCCAGCTCCGGGAGAAAGACCTGCTCAATCAAGTCCCGGCTCAGGGTGCCGCCGGAGCCGTGCCCGAGCAGAACGGTTTCCTTGGGGCGATGTGGGGTCGGGCAGACCGGGCCTGCAAACGTTGGTTCATCCATGATATGTATGTTTTGTTATCCCTCCTCCTGTCTCCCCAAAAAAAAGGGGGAGGGATGGGGATTTTTTTGTGATGATTTTTATCGATGGTACCTATCGATGATACCTATAATAGGCAGCGCAGGCACCTTCCGAGGAAACCATAGGGGCACCGAGCGGGGTTTGCGGTGTGCATTCTTTGCAAAAGGCAGGACATTCCACGGTCTTTTTTAGTCCCTGAAGGATCTCTCCGGCAATGCAGAGCGGCGACTCCCGAGTGAAGAGATCCTGGACCTCGAACTTCAGTTCTGCATCAAAGGCGGCAAATTCCGGGCGTAAGTCCCAGCCGCTTTGGGGAATAGTGCCGATGCCGCGCCATTTGCGGTCAACAGGCTGGAAGGCTTTGTTAATGCTTTGTTGGGCTGCCTGATTACCCTGCTGACTGACTGCCCGTAAATACTGGTTCTCCACCTCGGTCTGTCCTGACTCCAGCTGCTTGATGGTTGCTAACAGGCCTTGAAGGAGATCAACAGGCTCAAAACCGGTGACCACGATGGGTACCTGATAGGTTTCCGCGATGGGCAGATACTCGTGAAAGCCCATAACCGCGCAGACATGGCCTGCTGCCAGGAAACCTTGGACCCCGCAGGCCTCTGTCTGAAGAATGGCCTCCATAGCAGGCGGTACCCGGACCTGGGCCGTTATGATGGAGAAATTTTTCACTCCTTTCTTTTCGGCCAGCAGGACCGCCATTGCATTGGCCGGGGCCGTGGTCTCAAAGCCGATGGCAAAGAAGACCACCTCCTTGTCGGGATGGGTCTCAGCCAGTTGAACTGCCTCCAGAGGTGAGTAAATCACCCGCACGTCTCCCCCCTTGGCGCGAACAGCAAAGAGATCGGTGCTGGAACCGGGCACCCGCAGCATATCACCGTACGAGGTGAAGATAACCTCTGGGCGGGAGGCAATGGCAATGGCCTTGTCGATTTGCTCCAGCGGGGTCACACAGACTGGGCAGCCTGGCCCGTGGACGAGCTCAATCTGCGGGGGAAGGAGGGCATCTAGGCCGTGCCGGAGAAAGGAGTGGGTCTGACCGCCGCAGATCTCCATGATCACCCAGTGCTGGCTGACAAGCTCTTTCATCTCTTGAAGCAGGACTTTGACCTGAGCCGGATCGCGGTATTCGTCAAGATACTTCATCGTCAAAGCGGGAGACCTCCTGGATCAGCTGGATGTTTTTCTGGGCCTCGGTCTCATTCATCAGGCTGATGGCAAAACCAGCATGGACCAGGGCATAATCGCCCAGCTCTGCTTCAGGCACAAACTCCAGACAGATTTCTTTGGCAATCCCGCCGAAGTCGATTTTGGACATACGGAGCGCATTTTTCTGATAGATCTCAGTTATTTTTCCTGGGATGGCAAGACACATGGGGGTTCTCGGTTGATATGGAAATACTCAGGGTGTCCCCTAAGATGATTAAATGGAGCATATTCCAGAATCCGTAGGGGAACGGCGTGCCGTGCCCTGGAATGTCTCCGTTGTGGTTAAGCA